>JBFEYG010000014.1:0-19095 GCA_041562275.1 Sulfurimonadaceae bacterium
AGAGGATCATGAGATTGATAGATATAGTAAATGTATTCATCTGAGTCAAAGCTAGGAAGCCGGTATAAGAATATATAGTATGCGTTTTTATGCTGAAGGTCTTTTCGTTCGTTGATCATTGTGATGAAGCGCTGTGATTTTGGACAGAGAGGATCAACGAAGGCATAATAGATGTTAGGACCGTTTCCGATACGAATGGCATCATCCATAATCGAATTCATCAATAGATGCCTGTTGTCAAAAGCAAACAGGTGTAAGGAGAAGAGGACGAGAAATAAAAGAGTTTTCATGGATGACTCCTTCCTGATTATGATAAACAATACTTACTTTTAAAGCGAAAATGTATAAGAATTAATTATTTTGTTTCAGGAGGAATTTTATCGAAATGGTGTGCCTTAGTGTACAGTGAGCCCGAAGAACCTGTGTCTTTCAAGGATGGTTTTTGCCCAAGCTGTATGGGCGAACTTCTCTCCCATCTGCCCCTCTTGAACGATGATGGCTTTGGTCTCTTTCTTGAGCATCTTTGTCGCCATCTCAAACTCTTGCTGTGAGACCTTGTAGGCTTCATTGATCGGCTCTATCTGACCGGGATGGATGATAGTCTTTCCTATTAATCCCTGTCGAAGATCTTCTTTGACGTTCTGTATGTAGAGTGCATCCTGATGGATACAGTTGAAGACGGTCGCGGTTACATTGAAGCCATAAGGCTTAAAGCATGCCAGTACATCAGCAATAACGCGTGACGGGGCTACGAGGTCATAGATATTGTCTTCGCATCTGCGTTTTAGTCCGAGAAACTGCATCATATCTTCGCCGCCCAGACGAAGGGTAAGAACGGGCAGCTTGCAGGTAAGCAAAAAACTACGGATCTCTTCGAGCTTCTCTCTTGAAAAAAGGTCCAGGCTTTCGAGTACAGGCATGATGTAAAACGGATGCTGGGCCAGTGTGAGTATCTGGGCGTATTCACGCATGACTTCCGTTGAGAACTTGGGCAGAGAGAAGCCGTCTATTTTTTCTATATGTCGGATCTTTAACAGCTGCTTGAGTATTTGCGGATTCCTGGGTCGTATAAACAGACGCAACCTTCCAGGCTCATAAGTCTCAAGCATCTTGCTGATGTTTTCGAGTGCACAGACAAGCTCATCCTCCCCGATAGCATCTTCTGTATCGATAATGCACGAGCGCAAGGTTGGGTATTTGTCTGTATTGCAAATCCCGTTGACATTTTTATGGGTGGCGGGAATATAGAGGCTTCCGCCGAGCTCAATTGGTGATAGATTGCGAATCATAGGAGTATCATAACAAAGGAGTGATAAAGTCTTCCCATGAAAAAAATACTTTTAATACAAATCATGTTCTTCTCTTCTTTGATGGCTGAACAGGGATATACACAGGGTACGGCTCAAGATAAGAAAGATGCCTGCACAATCGCAAAACAGATTGCTTGGACCGATTATCATGTTTTTCAAATGAATCCCGGTTGTAGATGTGCGAACACAGATACCAATGAATGGATATGTGAGATTCTTTTTAGCTATATGTCGAAAAAAGAGAAGGGAAAGACTCAGTGAAATAAGCGATACAAACAAAGAAAACAGTTAATACTTAATTAAAAATGTGTATTAGTAACGTTGTAAAAGTTTCCATAATGGCGAATCAAAGTAAGATGCCTTCATATTTTTATTAAGGAATCATGTATGCGAATAATGGCACTAAGTTTAGTAATGGCCGGTGCACTGATGGCTTCAGAGTACAGTTATGAGATCTCACCGATGATCGGCGGGGTGAAACCGGAGGGTAATCTGGATATTGATTCTCAAAAAGCATGGGGTGCTCGTTTCCAGATGAATGACTGGAATCTATTAGGCCTTGTACCTGAACTAAGTTTTGACCGTACTACGTCAACGGATTATGAATATAATGCAGGCAGTACAACGATCAACCGTTATGCCTTTAACGGTCTGTATGATTTTAAAGACTTCAGCGAGACAGTGACACCATATGTTCTAATCGGTCTTGGTTATGAAGATGTACGTGAAGAGAAACTTGATTATGATAACTCTGTATACGGGAACTATGGTGCCGGTCTTAAGATGAAAGTCTATGAAGATATTGCTCTTCGTGCTGAGCTAAAACATCTTATCCGCACCGATGATGGTGGAAATGAGCTCTATTACGGGATCGGTCTTAGTATTCCTTTTGGTGCAAAAGCTGCAGTTGAACCGGTAAAAGAAGAACCGGCTCCAGTAGCTGCAGTCATCTTGGATGGAGATAAAGACGGTGTACTCGACAACGTTGATAAGTGCCCGACAACACCGGCCGGAAGAACCGTTGATACTCAGGGATGTGAACGTGACGGTGACCAAGACGGTGTGGTAGATGCACTTGATAAATGTCCTGCAACACCAGCTGGTAGAACTGTCAATCCACAGGGTTGTGAACTTGATGGTGATAAAGACGGCGTCGTCGATGCACTTGACAAGTGTCCAAATACAAAAGCCGGAAACACAGTCGATGTCAACGGCTGTTCGGAGTCAGTGGTATTGGCAATAACATTTGAGAATGCTTCTGCAAAGATCGATGTAGCAAATTCACCGCAATTGAAGAAATATGCAGACTTTATGAAACTTAACACAGAGTACGATGTTACGATCATAGGCCACACAGACAGCAGAGGTTCGGCTGCATTCAACAAGACGCTTTCGACGAAACGTGCAGAATCTGTAAAAAATGATCTTGTCTCCCGTGGTGTTGAAGCTTCACGTATCCAAACACTTGGAAAGGGTGAAGAACAACCTATAGCGGACAATGCTACGGCGGAAGGACGGGCAAAAAACCGTCGTATCGAAGCACAGCTTAGACTTCAGCAGTAAGTCAAGATCCTATTATCTCAGGAGGAAGGCCTTTGGCCTTTTCCCCTTGACATCCTTTATAAGAAACTTCTTCTGTCCTTCTTTTATCCTTTTGTAGTTCAATTGTTTTTTAAGAGATTCGCGTTGTGTTTATCTATTGATTTCTAAGAGAGGAAGGATGTCTGTCAAAGAGACAAGGACTTAAAAAAGGTTCTCTCTTTCTCTTTGGTTCTTACAGTATTGTTTTGCCGCTATCAGTTTGTCTTTCTTATCTTTGTCTGCAAGGGCATCGGGATTGACGTTTTTAAGATAGTATTCGACATATTTACAGAGGTTCAGGTCACCTGAGATATGTGCATCTCTTTTGAACTTTTGTACGGAAGCAGACTTTTCCGAATCAACAAAAAGTTTTTCATTGAACTCATATCCGAAGTAGCTCAAAGACTGGGTGTATTGATATTCCAGTTTTTCTTTGACCGTCTTAAAAAAGTCGATAAAAACAGCCTTGTGCTCATGTTCAAAACTGTTGAGCAGGGTCTGCACTTCATCCAGTTCATTGCGTCTTTGACCTAGATAATGCACAGTATCGACATGTTCCCTGCGCAACATCTTGATGGCGTTGGCCTTTTCCGGTGGAAGCGACTTCAGCTTTCCCTCTGCCTTGAGTTCGGCGATCTTCGCATTTTCGAACTTCAGCTGGGTGTTTAGGGTCTGCTCTTTCGAGATAAGGAGCTGTAGTTCTGCTTTGAGGTCTTCATATCTCTTTTCCTGAGTGACATACTCTTCTTGGGCATGCAGGAACTCTTTGTCATAGACTTGCGAGGCGTGTTTGCTTTTAGCCATAAACTCCGTATGAGACTGGTCGAGAGCCTGAATCACTTTGAATGAGCTCAAGAGTTCAGCGCTGTAGATAGCATGGTCAAGGTCTTTCATCATCCCTGCGGCGGCAAAGATAAACTCTTTGAAAACAGAATACTTGAAGCTTTCATCAAAGTCAAAGGAGATCATCATGAAGTATTTCTTGACCAGTTGGATGTCATTTTGAAAAAATGAAAGCACGACATCTTTCTGTGGGGTTGTGAGTCTTATCATAGCTGCCTCGAATTAATATTAATATATTCTAGCATAGAATTACTCTCTGTTTACATTGGATGTGAGTATAATTCCAATATGTCTAGAATTGATAATGAAGATTTTTATACGGCTGCGATCAAAAAATACGGCGAGAGCCCCCAGGGTGTACACTGGAATTCCGCACATTCTCAGCAGAAACGTTTTGAAATTCTTGTGTCGTGCATAAAGGATAAAGATTTTTCTATAGTAGATGCCGGATGCGGATTTGGGGATCTGTACAACTATCTTAAACAAAACAAGATTCCTTTCACTTCTTACACGGGTCTCGACCTTAGTCCTTCTATGGTTAAGATCGCAAGAGAGAAGACAGGGTGCGAGATCTTTGAATGTGACATCTGCCGTGAAGCGCTGCCTCAGGCAGACTATTATCTCTGCAGCGGAGCGATGAACATATTGAGCCGTTTTGATACCTATCTTTTTATACGAAACTGTTATGAAGCCTGCAATAAAGGGTTTGTCTTTAATCTGCTTATGGGAGACGATGACTCCTTGGTCTATAACCATTTTTATCCCCGTGAACTGCAAGATCTGTTTGATGAACTGGGTGCCGAGGTCAGTATTAAAACAGGCTATTTAGCACATGATTTTACGGTATTTATGAAAAAAGAAAAGGCGTAATCATGTGTGCAATCTTTGGTATCATAGGTGAATATGACCCGGCCTTTGCCCGCCGGTCAGTCTCTCTTCTGTCGCACAGGGGTCCGGACTATTGCGGTATTGTCGAAGATAAAGATCTGTTTATCGCGCATAACCGTTTGAGCATCGTCGACCTGAGTGACTCTGCCGCTCAGCCTATGATAAGAGATGAGGTCATACTGAGTTTTAACGGGGAGATCTATAATTTTCAGGCATTGAAAAAAGTGCTGGATGTCCCTTTTCAAACGCAAAGTGATACAGAGGTCGTTCTGGCTGCTTATCAAAGATGGGGTCCGGCCTTCGTCGATCATCTTGAAGGGATGTTTGCTATAGCTATCTACGACAAGGGGAAGCTCTATCTCTTCAGGGACCGTTTGGGAAAAAAGCCTTTGTATTATATGCGTAGTAGCAAAGCTTTTGTCTTTGCCTCAGAGATAAAGGGGATATTGCCGCACTTAAAAAACAAAGAGATGAACAAAGATGCGCTGCAAGCCTATCTTAGTTTTTTGGCTCCGACACCGCCCTATACATTTTACAAGGGGATAGAAAAGCTTGAAGCCGGCCATTTTGCTCTGTATGAACAGGGTCGATTGGAAATCAAAGCCTATTATGACCTTTTACCCTCTTCGATAGAGATCTACACAGAGGAAGAGGCGCTAAAAACCATCGAGACCTCTTTAATGGAAAGCATAGAAAAACGTCTGATGGGAGATGTGGAAGTCGCTTCTTTGCTTTCGGGTGGTGTAGACTCTTCGTTGATCGCTGCAATGGCTTCTCGCATGGGAAGTAAATTAAAGACCTTCTCTTTGGGATACGAGGGGTATAAGCAGTATGACGAGCGAAAATATGCTGCGCAGGTAGCGAAACATATCGGTGTGGAAAACATTGATATCGAACTTTCCAAGGATGCTTTTTTCGAACATCTGGACGCGGTGACTTATGCCTTGGACGAGCCGATAAACGATCCGGCCGCTATTCCTTTGTATATGCTCTTCAAGCGCATTAAAGAAGAGGGAATAAAAGTCGTACTTAGCGGCGAGGGTGCGGATGAGCTATTTTTGGGGTACCGTCAGTATTTTGAGTATATTGATATTGAAAAAGCAGCCGGTCTGCAGCACAAGAACTGGCTGAAGAAGTATTTTCGCTCAAACTTCTCTATGAACAGAGAATGGGAGTGGTACAAGCGGGTCTTTGACTCCGAAGTCCTGTTTCGCACCAGCGGTGAGAAGTTTACGGATATGCAGAAGAACAGGCTTATGCGCCAAAACGTCAAAGACGGTTTTTCGATGAAGTACCTGCAAAAGTACCGGGACAGGTATGAGGCTTACGGGAACAAAGATGAAAGCCAATGGTACTCTTATGTGGATCTCAAACAGTTCCAGGCTGAACATTTTCTTGCCAAACTTGACAGGGTCTCTATGGCGCACGGGATCGAGGGAAGGACACCGTTTCTGGATCATAAGCTTGTCGAAAAAGTCTTCTCGATCGATCCTGCTTTGCGTTACAAAGCGGGGATAAACAAAGACCTGCTGAAGAAGGTGGCCGGACCTTATCTGCCCGAAAATATCATTCACCGAAAGAAAAAAGGTTTTTCTTCGCCTTATCTGGAGTGGCTTATCGAGGCCGGGGAACTCGAACGTATAATGGATGTGAATGAGAAGACGGGGATGTTTCACAAGGAAGAGCTGGAGATGTATGTCCAAAAAGGAAAGCAGGGACGTTATAAACAGCATCTTTGGGGGCTGTATCTTTTTTCGCGCTGGTACGAAAAAGAGTTTCTCTAAGGCTTACTCCTCTTTCATGAGAAAAGAGAGTTCAAGTGTTCCTGAGATATAGTTGGCGAAAAAGGTCAGGACTTTAAGATCTTCCTCACTGAAATCACCCTCTTCTTTGTTAAGCAGCTGAAAGAGTCCGATGACCTCTCTTTGTGAGTCGAATATGGGTACGGTGATCATGTTTTTGGTCTCATAACCGCTTTTTTTATCGATACCGGCTAAAAAACGCTGATCCTCGTAGGGCGTATTGACGACCTGGGCTTCGCCTTTGGTGAAGGTGTCCCCTGCAATACCTGAGGTCGTACTGATCGCGATCTTGCCGATACCGTCAGCAAGTTTTGTCCAGAGCATATCGGCTTCTTTGTCATACATGAAGATGGAACACCGGTCTGCCTTGATAAGGTCTTTTGCCTGATCGGCGATAAGCAAAAGTGCATTTTCCAAGGAGGTGTCGGAAAGAAGCTGTTTGCCAAATTCGGCTATTTTTTTATAAGAGTCTACCTTCGTTGCCATTGTTTTCCTTCGTATGTATCTGTCTTTATTGAACGTCGATTATAACGTAAAACTGCTACTCTTCTGCAAACTTCATCAGTACGGCAACAATGTCGTTCATCGATACAATACCTAAAAGCGCGCCATTTCCCGTGACCAGAAGACGGTTGACGCCATGGTTGATCATCATCTGCGCGGCATATTTGATGTTTAACTCGGCTGCGACCTGAATGATGGGTTTGGTGGCGATGTCATAGACATTCAAGAGGTCCATGTCCCCGTCTTGAGAGAAGATGCCATGGAGTATATTGGTATAGGTGACGATACCGTAGGCATCATGAGGGTTGTCTTTTCCGACTATGATGGATTTGACCTTTTTTTCCTGCATTATCTTCAGACAGTTTCGTACACTCTCTACCGAGGAAATAGAGATGACTTTGTCTACAGGGATCATGATCTCTTGTACAGTGACCAGTCTCATAAGTACTCCTTTGAAATAATGGGTTGTATACTTGGCATAGGCCTAAAACGACTTCATGTTCTCTTGGAACCTGCGCAGCTGTTTTTCAGGAATGCCCGAAAGATGTTCGATAGGCAGGGAAAAGACGAGTCCATTACCTGATTTTTCAAGCTCAAGCTCCTGAGTGATAGCCTTGATCACCTTTAAGGCGCTGCGTTTTTCCATCACAAAGATAAGGACGGAGTCGGAACGCTCATAGGTCAATCCAAAAAAGGTGGTCTTGTCGCCCAGGCCTAGGCCCCGGCCTTTGAGTATGGTGACTCCGCCGGCGCCGTTTGCTTTGGCGATATCGATGGCCGAATCTTCATGCTCTTCAGACACGATAGCGACAACTGTTGAAAATTTCATTTTTTTTCTCCTTGGGGGGTGTGGTTTTTCTCTTTTTGTTCACGCATGTTTTCTTCTCTTTTCAGTCTGTCTTTGTCGGCAAGGTATTGGCTGATGACTCCGTATCCCATGACGGTGATCATTGGAAACAAAGAGGCAAAGGCGATCAGACCAAATCCGTCGATCAGTGGACTTCTATCTTCGATCTGAGTCGCCAGTCCCAACCCCAGCGCCGCAACGAGAGGGACGGTTACGGTTGAAGTGGTAACCCCGCCTGAGTCATAGGCAATGGGAATGATATATTTGGGGGCCATAAAGGTCAGGATGATTACGATGATATAGCCTGCAATGATGTAGTAGTGGATGGGATCACCTGCAACGATACGGTAGGCACCCAGAGCGATCCCTATAGCAACACCAAAGGCAACGGCAAGTCGCAAGATCATCTGACGGATGCGCTGTTGGGAGATCTCTTCGACCTTCATGGCCACGGCAAGTAGAGCCGGTTCAGCCATTGTAGTGGAGAAGCCGATAAGAAATCCAAAGAGGTAGATGTAAAAAAGATTGTCCTGGGATGTCAGCTGAAGTGCCATTGTCTCCCCAATGGGAAAAAGACCCATCTCCAGACCGATGATAAAGGCATAGAGTCCGATAATGACAAAGATGATCCCTGTAGCGATACGCATAAGGTTGATGATCTTTTTTTTGATGATAATGAACTGGAAAAAGAAGATCACGGCCAAAATTGGGATGACATCCTTGATGACACTGACAAGTTCATAAAACAGATTCCACACAGAGAACTGGTCTACGATGACTTCCGCGGCAGCCTTGACTTCATGCGCAAGAGTGACGGGTTTAAAGTCTACACTGTAGACCAGAAGACCATAGCCCTGCACAAAGATCATAGGGGTCAAAGAGGCAAAAGCGATCAGTCCGAATCCGTCGATGATGGGGTTTCTTCCTCGGATACTTGAAGCAAGGCCGACACCCAGTGCAGCGACAAGAGGAACGGTTACGGTCGATGTCGTTACCCCGCCTGAGTCATAGGCCAAGCCGACGATCTCCTCAGGGACAAAAAAGGTAAAGGTCACTGCGATGAGATAACCCGTGATAATATACAGATGGATGGGATGACCGGTTATGATACGCCAAGAGCCAAGAGCTATGGCGAAACCGACAGAGAGTGCTACTGTCAGACGGAGTGTATCAGAATCGATCCGTCCTGCAGAGATGATCTCGGCTTTTTTGGCGATGGCAATAAGGGCAGGTTCAGCAATGGTAGTCGAAAAACCGATAGCAAAGGCAAAGATCAAGAGCCAGACGACAGAGCCTTTGGCCGCGAATTCATGCGCCAAACTTTCACCGATAGGAAAGATCCCGATCTCAAGTCCCTGGATAAAGATAGTCAGACCGACAGCGACAATGAAGAGGCCAAGCAATAAAGATGAGAGGTCTTGTGGAATCTGTTGAAGAATGAATATCTGAAAAAATGCAATGACAAGGATGATGGGCAAAAGATCTTTAAACGATTCACCAAAGAGTCGTGCAATAATCTTCAGGTGATCCATATCCTAGACCTTGTCCTCGCTAAAATAATTTGCGAGTTCTACATATCCGCTGATATAGTGGTTGAAAAAGGTCAAAAGACGCCGATCTTCTTCGTCAAAGTCCCCGTTACTTTTATTGAGTAGCTGCAAGACACCGATGGGTTCATTGAAGGCGTTCATAATGGGGATGGCAATAATGTTCTTCGTCATGTAACCTGTCTCATGATCGATCTTGCTGGAAAACCGCTCATCCGAATAGGGATCATTGACGATAAGCGCTTTTTTCCCTTGAAAGGCGGCGCCTGCGATACCCTGGTCTTCAGCGATCTCTATCTCTTTTACTCCGTCAGCAAGCACGGTCCACAGACGTTTTTTCGGTTTGTCATAGATAAAGACAGAACAGCGATCAGCCTCCAGCAGCTCTTTGGCATAGGTGGAGATCATAGGTATGGCCAGTTCCAAAGAGGGTCGGGACAGGAGCTTGCGTCCAAACTCGGCGATCTTGGTAAATGATTTGATGTTTTTATACATGCAGTTATAGTATCCACAGATAACTAAAAGTAATTTTAGTTGCTGCCAATATTTTGAAAATGCGGTACGGATATACAAATATGAGTATAATTTTAAGAAAAATCGGAGAATTTTATGAGTACATATGTAATTTGGCACAATCCGCGCTGTTCAAAATCACGTCAGACCTTAGGTATCTTGGAAGAGAAGGGTATTGAGGCAGAGGTAGTAAAATATCTGGAAGAGACACCAAGCGTAGAAGAGATAAAAGCAATCCTAAAAAAGCTGAACATATCGGCACGTGAGCTGATGCGTACAAAAGAAGATGAGTATAAGACGCTAGGGTTAAAAGACGAAACGGATGAACAGAAACTTATCGAAGCGATGGCAGCACATCCCAAACTGATAGAACGTCCCATCGTCATCAAAGGGGATAAGGCTGTTCTGGGCAGACCACCTGAAAAAGTCCTGGAACTTTTCTAAGTCGATGTCGGAGTTAAATGCTGACTATATCCATGCCTGCAAGGAGTATGACAAAGGAAACTATGCTGTAGCCTATGAAGAATTTTATGACCTTGCTTGCAAAGAGGATATCTCGAGCCAATTGAACATCGCAAACATGCTTCTGCATGGTATCGGGACTGTTGAAAATGTGCAAAAGGCATATGAGTGGTATAAAAAAGCAGCAGACAATCACGACAGCGAAGCCCAGTACATATATGGTTGGCACTGTATAAAAGAAGGAAAAGAAAAAGAGGGTATTGAGTACCTTGCCCGATCAGGTGACGGGGGATATGCGGATGCAGTCTCTGACCTGGCCGGATTTTTTCTGCGCGGCCTTCATAGCTGTGAACCGGATATGAACAAGGCGATGAGGCTGTTTGAACAAGCTGTCTTTATGGGAAAAAGAGAAGCCTTGGGCGGACTTTTTTATACGAAGCGCATGCTCGACGGCGGCGTGAAGACAATGATCTATTTTTTGAAAAACATCTTTAAGTTGGCCAAAAGTCTTAAGTAGAAGGCGTAAGCAGTTCTTTAGAACTCAGCCAATAAAAAAGGCCTATGGTAATAAGATAAAAACATCCCCAAAGAATATTTGAAAGCACAGAGGTAGAAAGCAAAGAAGCGTAAAAAAGTACCGCGACGGCACTAAAACCGATATTGCTGTATTTAAAAAGCCTGTCTCTGTCTGAAATATCGAATTGCCGCGTCACGTACTCCAAAGAAAACTTTATCCCGTAAAAATATAAGATCAAAAGCCATGTAAAACTTGCTATTAAGAGCAGTGTTGGATGGAGTTCGGAAAAAAGTTCTCTAAGAAGCCTGTCGGTAATGCTGAATAGGATAGGAAAGATGACTCCTGAACTGAGGACGATGATCGCAGTCAGTACAGGCAGAGAAAGTGTTGGTTTCACGCTTAGTTTTTGTCCAAGATACGAGGAAGCGTGATGCCCTCTTGTCCTTGGTATTTTCCGCTTTTGTCACGGTAAGAAGTCTCACAGACTTCATCGCCCTGGAGGAAAAGTACCTGTGCGATTCCTTCGTTGGCGTATATCTTTGCAGGCAGAGGTGTTGTGTTGGATATCTCGATCGTGATGTGCCCTTCAAATTCCGGCTCAAACGGGGTAACGTTTACGATGATCCCGCACCTTGCATAGGTGGACTTGCCAAGACAGATCGCCAAGACATCGCGCGGGATCTTAAAGTATTCGACTGTTCTTGCCAAAGCAAATGAGTTTGGCGGAACGATACAGACATCACCTGTAAAGTCAACGACATTGGCATCATCAAAATGTTTAGGATCGACCACAGTGGAGTTAAGGTTTGTAAATATCTTAAACTCGTTGCTGACGCGGATGTCATAGCCGTATGAACTTAGACCGTAAGAGACGACGCCTTTTCCAACCTGATCCTCACAAAAAGGTGAGATCATCCCGTTTTGTATTGCTTCTTCACGTATCCAAGTGTCTGCTTTTAAACCCATATTCTGCCTTTAAAGTGTCTATTACTATATTTTCGGTATTATACCACACTAATTTTTATGAAATTTATGCTTCAGGAGAGATAATCCAATGGATATGAAACAGATCAAAGCACTTATGAAAGACTTCGACGAGAGTACGCTTAGTTCGATGAAGATCAACAAAGAGGGCTTTTCTATTGAGCTTGAAAAAGCAACGATAGCAACAGTAGCAGCACCGGCGGCTGTAGCGGCAGCACCGGCAGCAGTACCAGTAGCATCGGCTTCGGTAGCAGCACCGGCGGTAATTGAAGAAGTAAGTGGTGATAAGATTCTGTCTCCAATGGTAGGAACCTATTATGCGTCTCCGTCACCAGATTCTCCGGCCTTTGTAAAAGAAGGCGATATTGTTAAAAAGGGACAGCCTTTGGCAATCCTTGAGGCGATGAAGATCATGAACGAACTTGAAGCAGAATTTGATTGTAAGATCCTTAAGATACTTGTTGTCGACGGGAAGCCAGTTGAGTACGATATGCCATTGTTCCTAGTAGAGAAAATGTAATCATGGCTGAGATCAAAAGAATCTTAGTCGCCAATCGCGGTGAGATCGCCCTTCGTGCCATCCGTACGATCAAAGAGATGGGCAAAGAAGCGGTAGCCGTCTATTCGAAGGCAGATGCCGGAGCACATTACGTGGAGCTTGCGGATGCAGCGGTATGCATTGGTGAGGGACCGAGTTCGGAGTCTTACCTTCATATCCCTGCGATCATCGCTGCAGCAGAGATCACACATTGTGATGCGATCTTTCCGGGTTACGGTTTCTTGTCTGAGAACCAGCATTTTGTAGAGATCTGTACCCACCACAAGATCAAGTTCATCGGTCCGACGGTCGAGGTCATGCAGTTGATGTCTGACAAATCAAAAGCCAAAGACGTTATGATCGCAGCCGGAGTACCCGTTGTTCCGGGTTCAGATGGTGCGATATCCGATATCGCCGATGCGGCAAAACGTGCAAAAGAGGTCGGTTATCCGGTTATCCTTAAAGCTGCTCAAGGCGGAGGCGGACGCGGTATGCGTGTAGTCGAAGACGAGAGCTATCTTGAGAACGCATTCTTGGCAGCCGAATCGGAAGCAATGACTGCTTTTGGTGACGGTACGATCTATATGGAGAAGTTCATCAAGAACCCTCGTCATATCGAAGTACAGATCATGGCAGACTCTCACGGCAACGTTATTCATGTCGGTGAACGTGACTGTTCTATGCAAAGACGTCATCAAAAACTGATCGAAGAATCTCCGGCGGTCGTTCTGACTCCTGAAGTAAGAGAACGTATCCATGCATCAGCAGTACGTGCAACAGAGTATATCAAGTATGAGGGTGCGGGTACATTTGAGTTTTTGCTTGATGCCAACCTTGACTTCTATTTTATGGAGATGAACACGCGTCTTCAAGTCGAGCATACTGTGTCCGAGATGGTATCGGGTGTCGATCTTATCGAGATGATGATCCGTGTTGCCGAAGGTGAAAAACTTCCTTCACAAGAGAGTATCGTCCTAAAAGGACATTCGATCGAGTGCCGTATCACGGCAGAAGACCCGATCAAGTTTCTTCCATGTCCGGGCAAGATCGGTGACTGGATGACGCCTGGCGGTAAAGATGTCCGTATTGACACGCATGTACATGCAGGCTATATCGTTCCTACTACCTATGACTCTATGATCGGCAAGCTGATCGTGTATGCTGAAAATCGTGAGAAAGCCATTGCCAAGATGCACAGAGCGCTTTCTGAGTTCAAGATCACAGGTATTAAAACAACGGTCGCTTTCCACCTTAAGATGATGGAAAATGAAGACTTTGTCACCAATAACTTCGATACAAAATACCTTGAGCGTTACAAGGGCTAAACGATCTAAATGACTCTGCCTTTTGAAGGCAAGTCGTTTACTGCCTTCTTACTTTTTTCTCCGTTCCAAACAGCTTCTTAACGTATAGAAAATATCTAAAATCCTTTCATATTCACAAGATAAGTCCGTTAATAAAGATCATGATATATTACGTGAATGGATTTGGACTTTGATGTAAAGAAGAGGATCTATAAAGGAGAGTTTTGGCTGAAAGATCCTGTTTACTCTTCAGGAAGTCTCAAGACCTTGATATCTGCTTTTACACGCATGCGCTGAAAGTGCTCGTTAAGGATCTGCTCACGTTTGTCTTCCATGAGTTTGTTTTCGACTTGAGCACGGATAAGTTCCAAAGGCGGAGTGTTGATCTCATTCTTTTGCATCACATAAAACGACATATGTCCCGACCCGCCCATTTGAGGCAAGATAGGTGTGAAGTGCCCGTTTTCAGTTCTGATCAGCAGTTCAGCTAAACGCGGGTTTATCTTTGCCATTTCAAGCGTTATGTTCTCAGTCGTTACAGAGGGGATGCTCATCATCGGACTGGAAAGCTTTTGCTTCAGAGCATTCTGGTCTGCACTCTTATATAAGATCGTATCGATCGTCTTAGGTGATTGATACTCTGAAAGATGAAGTTCATAATACTCAAGGACTTCATCTTCTGTAGGCTCTTCCATCTTCGAGATCGCTATGGCATTAAAAAGCTTTTGCTTGAGAAGCTTCTCTTTTGTCTTGGCCTTGGTCTGTGACTCACTGAGATGACGTACTGAGCTCATCGCTTCATAAAGCTGTTCAAGTGTCATATTGTTTTGTTCAGCCATATTTTTAAGATCGTCCAAGATCTCTCGTTTACTGACTTTGATACCGCGTTTTTTGGCTTCGATCTGTTCAAGTTTATTACGAATAAGCGCGTCTACAGTGACTTTGACAGACTGCTGGGTAAGGGCCTGTTCTTGTCTGATCTCATACAGTGTGATAGGCTCATCATCGATAGTGACAGCGATTCCGCCAATGATTTCAGCAAAAAGGGCTGAGCCTATTAAAAATGATAATAAAAAGAGTGTTTTCATAATGATCCATATCTGTAAAAGTACGCGATTTTACCATCTTTTAACCAAGTATTCATTAAAATGCCGTTTATTAAAAAGCAGTCACCAGGAAATCAGATGATAGTAACACGTTTTGCACCAAGTCCGACAGGGTACTTACATATCGGCGGGCTTAGAACAGCTCTTTTCAGTTACTTATGGGCCAAAAAGAGTGGCGGCAAGTTTCTGCTGCGTATAGAAGATACGGATGTTAGCCGAAACAATGAAGAAGCTGCCAAAGCTATTGTCGATGCCTTTGAATGGGTGGGGCTTAAACATGATGGTGAGATCACCTATCAATCCAAGCGCCTGGATATTTATAAAAAGTATGTTCAGCAGCTTTTGGATGAGGATAAGGCATATAAGTGCTACATGAGCAGAGAAGAACTCGATGCGCTTCGTGAAGAGCAGATGGCCAAGAAAGAGCGTACACGTTATGACAACAGATACCGAGACTATTCGGGGATCGTACCGGAAGATGCAGAGTATGTCGTACGTATTAAAGCACCTGAAACGGGTGCTGTGGTCATCAATGACGGGATCAAAGGACAGGTCGTGTTCCAAGCGGAAGATATCCTGGATGATTTTATCATCGCACGCTCGGACGGTGCGCCAACGTATAATTTTGTCGTAGCGATCGATGATGCGCTTATGGGTGTGACTGAAGTCATTCGCGGAGACGACCACCTTTCCAATACACCTAAACAGATGGTCGTCTACGAAGCACTTGGTTTTGATCTACCTATGTTTTATCATGTACCGATGATCCATAACGCAAACGGGAAAAAACTCTCCAAGCGCGACGGTGCTACAGACGTTATGGCCTACAAAGAGATGGGCTACCGAAGCGAAGCACTGATGAACTTTCTGGTTCGTCTGGGATGGAGCCATGGAGACCAGGAGATCTTTTCTATGGATGAGATGCTTGAGCTTTTTGATCCAAAAGATATCAACAAGTCGGCATCGATCTATAACCCTGAAAAACTTGACTGGCTTAATGCCCACTATATCAAAAATATGGACAATGCGACCTTGGCGCAGGAGTTGGAAGCGTATGGTCTTGTGATGACAAGCCATGACAAAAAAGAGATCCTGTTGGATGCAGTAAAAGAGCGGGCGAAGACCTTGCAAGAGATGGCTGTCTTGATCAGGGAGATTCTTTCTACACCGAGCGAGTATGATGAAAAAGGGATGCAAAAGGCTTTTAAAGGAGATGCGGACGAAGTCCTAAAGCGCTTTGCTGAAAAACTAAACGCTGCAGAGGAGCTGCATCTTCCTATTGATTATCATAAGGTGATGGAAGAGACGATCACGCAGATGGAGGTCGGTTTTGGAAAGATCGGACAGCCGCTTCGTATTGCGCTTCTGGGCAAACTCTCAGGTCCGGGTCTGGACGAAGTTATGGCGATCATCGGAAAAGATGAGACGCTTAACCGTATTGAAGCTGTTTTAGAAATACATAGCGGTCTCTAGACCGGCTATAGCAAACACTATACTTTCTCTTTTTATATCAACGCATTAATACCTATTTAACAATTTAACTGTTACTCTATATTATATTTTATAATAAGTGTGGGTAAAAATGAGCGGTTTGTTTGAGTTTTCTGAAGACTCCCGTCAGCATGACGAGTTTCCAGGAAAGACCTGGAAAGTCCTTGTCGTTGATGATGAAGTGTCGATTCATGATGTGACAATAAGTGCTTTAAAATCGGTTGTGATCGAAGGTCGCCGCTTAGAACTCATCTCTGCCATGCATGCGACTGAGGCAAAGGGAATATTGCGGGAGCATGACGATATAGCATTGGCTTTGATCGATGTCGTCATGGAAACGCGTACAGCAGGGCTCGAGTTAGTCGATTACATCCGTCAAAAACTGGGCAATCAGATTATGCGCTTAGTCGTACGAACAGGCCAGCCTGATGAGGTGCCTGAACGCTATATTATCGATCAGTATGATATCAATGACTATAAAGAGAAGACGGAACTGACCGTAGACAAGCTTTATACGGTCATACGTTCCTCTATAAAACAATACATGCAGCTTAAGGAACTCGAGTCAAAGTATGAAGATGTGTACAAGCAGATGACAACGCATCCGCTGAGCCGGCTTCCTAACCGTTTGAAACTCAATGAAATACTTGATACTCAAGGTCAGAAGCATCTTGTTTTGATCAACATCGACGGCTTCAGTATGGTCAACGAGACGCAGGGCTATGAGGTCGGAGACGAGTTGCTGATACAGATGGGATCGTGTCTTCAGAGCTTGTACGGAGAAGATATGGATGTCTTTCATCTTGAAAGCGATACTTTTGCTGTATTGTGTACAAGAGAATATATCGATGAGGACAAACTCTATGCCATTCAGACCGATATCAATAAGATGAGTTTTTTGCTCGGCGGTATCGAAAACCGCCTGAGCGTGACGATGGGATTGGTTGTTTATGAGGTCGGAAACCTTATTCAAAAAGCAGAACTTGCATTGAAAGAGGCACGAAGACTCGGCCGGAACCGGGTAGGAAAATACTCTAAAGATATTGAGATCATCCAGACTATCCACCATAATTCAATATGGACTAAACGGGTTCGTGAAGCCTTGGAAAAGGATTGGATTCTGACCTATTACCAGCCTATATTTTCAGTTGAGACCGGTGAGATCATGAAATATGAGACCCTGGTGCGCATGGATTATGAGGGAGAAATCGTTCTTCCGTTTCAGTTTCTTCAGGCGGCAAAAAACAGCGGCCAGCTTTATGACATCTTCAAAATCATGTTCAAGAATGCCTGTAAAAAGACAAAAGAGTTTAACGGACAGTTTACGGTGAATATGACGGATCAGGATCTTCAGGAACCCACACTGATGACGTTCATTGAGAAGATGATATCGGAGCATGACGTCGATCCGAGACAACTGGGTGTCGAGATACTTGAAGAGAAGAGTATCATGAACAATGATCTGATAAAACAACGGCTTTCTGCTTTGGCAGAAATGGGTGTTTCGATCATTATAGATGATTTCGGAGCGGAGTGCTCCAACTTTGGGCAAATCGTCAATCTTCCTATCTCTGTGCTTAAGATCGACGGGATCTTTATCAAGGACCTGTCTGATAATCCTAAGCATCGTATTATCACGGAGGCAATCGTTGGATTTGCAAAAAAGATGAACCTGAGTGTTGTCGCTGAGTTTGTCCACTCTGAAGAGGTGATGGAGCTTGTCAGTAATATGGGAGTCACCTATGCTCAGGGGTTTTATTTGGCAGAACCTTCCGCAGATATTATAAACTCTTAAAGAAACGGAGCTAAAAAGAGTTATACTATAATATTAGATAATCGTATTGGAGATAATACGGGACAAGACTTTCAGCATAGAAAGAAGGTGTTGTTAAACCATATTTAGAGCAGATCAAGTAGTCTGATACATAGATAGCTGGCACAGACAATAAAGCAGAAGGGACGAGAAAAGAGATGGATGGGCTTTTGTTGATATCGATCTTTGTCTCAATGGTATTGAATGTTTTTTTATTCTTTTTTTTATATAATAAAAAAAGAAATATGGATGATGAACCTCTGCAGCAGATAGATTCGTTTGATGAGTCCGAACGTTTGGAAAAGGTTCTTGAAGCCGAGATTCACAAGGTTGAACGGTATGATGAGTACCGTTTTTCATTGGTGACATTACTGCTTGAAGAGTGTCCGGATTCTCTTTTGTCGGAACTGCGTTCGTTTGTACGCAAGAGTGACAGCGTGTATCTTTTTGACGGTATGCTTTATCTTATCTTTCCGTTCTTGCGCCTGGAAAGCAGCTTTATAAAAAAGATCAATGAAGATATGATCACGTTTATCCGCTCAAAGCATCCGAAGATAGAGATATTAAGGGTTCAAGTCCAAGAGTGCAACATACATGAGGTCTTAAAGCTTGACGATGTATTAAAAAAAGGAAATAAATGAGTCTTAAAAAATATGAAGTCGTGATCGTCGGAGCGGGGATATCAGGTGCGGCTTTGGCCTATGAACTGGCTAGATATACAGATATAAAGTCTATTGGTATTATTGAGAAATATGAAGATGTGGCAACACTGAACAGTTCAGGAACATCAAACTCACAGACGATCCATGTGGGTGATATCGAGACAAATTACACGCTCGAAAAAGCTGCTGTGACAAAGCGCACAGCCAAGATGGTAGAAAAATACTGTCTTCAATATCACTACCAAAACGAGATAATCTTCTCTCATCAGAAGATGGCTCTTGGTGTCGGAGAGAAAGAGGTGGAGTTCCTGCTGCACAGGTTTGAAGAGTTCTCAAAACTTTTTCCTTACCTTGAGGTCTGGGACAAGCAGAGATTAAAAGAG
>JBFEYG010000015.1:0-18712 GCA_041562275.1 Sulfurimonadaceae bacterium
ACATACGCTTCTGTTTGGAAAAAATATATCCGTAGACAGACATAATGCGAAAGAGCTGCATGCACTCGAAGGTGAACTTTTTGCTTTTGACACCCTAGCTGAAAAGTATGACAGATCTGTCAAAGACAACGAGATCGAGAGGTTTATGAACGATTCCAGGCTGCCAAGGTCTTTGGAGCTAAAGGTCGGTGCCCCGGTTCTTTTTATGCGAAATTCCTGGAACTACTTCAACGGAGAAAAGGGGACTATAGCTCGCATCAATGAGGAAGAGAACTATATCCATGTGCAAAAAGACAATGGAAAACTGGTACGTGTCGAAAGAGAACGATACTCAAAAAAACAGTGGAAAGAACAGCTGATAGAGGGAAAGAAGCAGGAGGTCGAGGTGAGCCGGTTTGATCTGTTTCAATACCCCCTGACACTTGCCTATGCGATCACTATCCATAAGTCACAGGGAATGAGCCTTCTGGACCTTGTGATAGACATGGACGAGATCTTTGCTCCTTCACAGTTTTATGTGGGGCTTTCACGCGCGATCTCACCGCAAAGGCTTGTCCTCTTGCCGACAAGACGGCCAATCGAGAACTTTATCTATGCCTCGCCTGATGCGATAGCGTTTTATGCAAGACAATAGGTTTTTTATGGCCACGGTGCCGATGCGTAAGAAATGTCTCAGGAGATCCAGAGACAAGCATCATGTCTATTTGTGAAGATCTTACATTCAAATGATGTCTCTTCCATCTTTAAAGCATAAAGGTGGGCATAACTCAAAAGAGACTCCTCTGTTGCCACCATAGCAACTTTGAGTTTTCTCTTACTTTTGCTTGCAGCCTTATCAATGGCTATGGATTCTTTGATATCCACGGCAGAAACTTCAAATTCACTGACCCCTGTAAAGTCATTTATTATGTATTTGATCTCATCGAACCTGGGATTTGAATGAAGTCCTGTATTGGCATGCATGATCTCTGCACACGATGTCCTGCCGGTAAACGTTCTATACAGACCATGATCATCTTCCCAACTGTTTTTAAGTGTCACGATTGTCCTTAAATCATAGATATCATAGACGTGATTCTATATCAAGTAAGTAAAAGAGATGAAAAATCACTATATTACATTCCCGGCTTCAGCCCTTTTTTACATTGCTGAGACGGCTGATGCTAACTTTATTTATGTCTCAACTGATACGATAGTGTTTTATAAGGAGTGCATCCTGCTGATAGGATAAGAGTTGAATGTCGTTTGTTCTCTTTTTTTAAAATGAAAGAAAGTCAGTGCGAGGTCAGAAAGAGCGTGCGCAGAGGGTAGGTCTCTGCTGCACAAAGCGGGGTTTATTGAGAACGTCGGTCTATGCAAAGAGGTCGTTCATGATACCGCGGTACCATTCACGTGTTGCCTTGGCTGTTGTCGTGGATCTGAACTTGCCGTCTTTGCCTTTTGGAACATGTCCCTGACCTTTGATGACATTGCCGTCAAAAGAGAAGTCATGCACGACCATGATCCCTTCTTCAGGTCGATCCCCGACCATGGAGTAGCAGACATTACCGGCTGTAACGGTTTTTGTCTTGACATCAAGTGTAAAGGGTTTGCCGTGAAGTTTATGGGCAAGCTCTTTAGCACACTGCTTACCGGCCCAGTTAGCTGTCTGGCCGGATGGCGGGATAGCGTGACCGACGACATCTCCGACAGCATAGACATGGGCATCACTTTTTGTCGCAAAACTACAGCCGTTCATCACAACCTTGCCGAAGTTGTCTTTTGTCGTCTCTAAATCAGCCATCTCGATAACAGGATTTGCTTTGTTATAGGCAATGAGATTCAGGACTTCATACTTCAGAGTCTTTGTCTTTTTCTCTTCCATCTCGCCTTCGGTCTGTACGTAGGTGATCGTCTTCTTGTCGGTATCTACGTCTGAGAGCTTACAGTTGGCATGGTGCTCGATGATATCACCATAGAGCTCACTCCATGCTTCATTGAACGCGGCACCTTTTGCAATCGCAGCGGTCTCGTTCAAGATGATGACCTTCCCCTGGATCTCCTCTTTTTTCATGTATGCGGCTATCATACAGGCACGCTCAAAAGGTGCAGGAGGGCATCTGAACTTGCCGGCAGGAACGGTGATGATGACGTTGCCGTCTTCCATGTTTACCAGTTGGCGCTCCAGGATAAGGTGTTCCTTGCCTGGAATAAGTGCAGGTGGAGCGACGCGACGGATATGGTCTGTCTTTTTCTGGTCCCACTTAGGAAACTGTGCTTTATAGTTGTACTCTATACCAGGTGAGAGCACGAGATACTCATAGCTAATGACGCCTTTTGCCGTTGTTACAGTCTTCGCCTTACGGTCGATGGCAGTGACTTCGGATTGAAGCATGGCGTAGCCGTTACGCTCGATAGCCTGGTCATAGTCAAATACAAAGGTGCCAAGGTTAACATCTTTGAGTTTGCCGAGGTTGGTATTGGAGAAAGGACAGGACATGAATGTCTCATTCTTCTCGATGACCAGTACGTCAAAATTGGGATCTGCTTTTTTGAGCTCTTTGGCAACGGTAAGTCCGCCAAAACCTCCACCGATGATCACAACCTGATGTTTGGCAATCGGTTTGGCTGCTTTTTCAGAAGCCTGTAACTCTGTGGCTGACAATGCGGCAACTGCTGCGGCAGCTCCTGTTAATTTGAATACACTTCGTCTTGAAATAGGCATGAGAAAACTCCATAGTAAAGATTTTTATATCTTTATGATACATAAAAAAAAGTAATTTAACAAAGGGAATATAAATTAGATAAACTTATGTGATATTTTTGTGATTAATAGAAACGCCCATGTGTAAATAGTATATAAGATTTAAATTCTATAATCTATGTGATAAAAATATATAGAGCGAATTTTTTCTTCTAAAATGCCGTAAAATAGGCGCTTTTAGCGAATATTGTGTGATAAAAAAGTGATAATTAATATGATGTAATGATTGATATAAGATAAGAATAAGTAATGTTAAAATTCACTTAAGCTTCTGACTGTTACCATTGCCCAGTTTAACATTCTTGTTAATAACAACTAAATCTAAAAGGATTACTCATGGCATTATCGCGTAGAAGTGCATTAAAATTTTCAGGCGTAGCGGCAGCAGCACTTGCCGTAACAGGTTGTGCATCCAAGTCATCTGTGGAAGCATCAAAAGGGACTGCTTCGGCAAGTACCACTGTAGGTGTCGGCAGCAAAGCGGCTATCGGTGCAGCAAAAGGACCTCGTGTCGTTGTTGTCGGTGGAGGATGGTCAGGCCTGAGCGTTGCAAAGTATACGAAGAAGTTTGCTCCTAATGCAGATGTCGTCCTGATCGAACAGCGCAAGAGCTTCATGTCAGGACCGGTGAGTAACCTTTGGGTAGTTGGGGCAACGGATTTAGAGTTTATCACTCACGATTATCTTAAAGCAGCACGTGAGAACAAGTATACTTATTTCAATGCGACTGTTGTCGGTGTAGACAAGATCAATAAAGTGGTACAGACAAGTGAAGGTGATATGAACTATGATTACCTTGTACTGGCTCCGGGTGTTGATTATGATTATTCAGGCTGGACGACAGATCCGGTAGAAGAGCTGCGTTTGAAGACGGAATACCCTGCAGGATTTATACCGGGTTCTGAGACAATGACACTTAAGAGCAAGTTGGAGAACTTTGAAGGCGGGACATTCATACAGACGGTTCCCGGCGGAAACTACCGTTGTCTTCCGGCACCGTATGAGCGTACCTGTCTGATCGCGGATTATTTCAAGCGCGAAGGTATTGAAGGGAAGATCCTTTTATTGGACGAAAATGCCGGTATCACGATCAAAGCAGAAGGTTTCGGCTCAGCTTTCAAAGAGATGTATGGTGATATTGTAGACTATCGTCCGAGTACGAAGATCGATAAGATCGACATGGATAAAAAAGTAGTCATCACTGAGTTTGATGAAGAGATCCCTTTTGATGATGCATCCTTCTATCCGCATGTTCGCGGCGGAAAACTTCTGGAGATCGCCGGTGTAGCGAAAGACAGTGCATTCAACAAGTTAGAAGCGAACATCAATCCGTTTACCTATGAAGTCATCGGGGAGACGAATATCTGGTGTAGCGGGGATGTCCGTCCTATGGGCTTCTCGAAGTCTGGTAACACGGCAAACTCTGAAGGCCATTATGTAGCGAAGGTCATTGCTGGCCGTATCAACGGTAAAGAGACACAATGGGAATCTCCATTGACCGTCTGTTATTCAGCTGTCTCTACAAATCCGGCTCTGGCGATCTCTGTTAATGCAGGGTATGCTTATAATGAAAAGACAAAAGCATTTGGTTTTGCCAATGCAGCGACGAATGAGATCTGGAAAGGCAAGACCGGAGAAAACAACGGTAAGGCACTTTTCGAGTGGGCTAAAGGTATGTACCGCGATATGTTCGCGTAGAGCATCTGTGTATATCCATAGGTGTTTGCACCCTCTGGTGGAGGGTGCTGTCTTGAGCAGGAACTATTTAAAGATAAGCAGGATTTGGTAAACTTGTTTATCTTTAAATATTTATATTAGGAGTATATGATGCAAAGACGTGATTTTTTACGTGTTGTAGGTACAGGAGCAGCTGTTGTAGCGGTCTATCCTTCGATGATTGGGCAAACGCTGTATGCGGATGACGGCCAGTTGTATAAGGCGTATGAGAAGGTTCAGCTTGTAGGCGCTGATGGCAGCCCGATCAAGGCCTCTTCGTTGGAGAAAGAGAAGACCTATGTCTTTAATTATCCGCATGTCGCTTCGCCTTGTTTTTTGATCAACCTTCCGGAGAAAGCAGATAATGAAGTCAAACTAAAAAGCGAAGACGGAATCGAATATATCTGGAGCGGTGCCGTCGGAAAAGAGAGAAGTATCGTAGCCTACACGGCGATCTGTCCTCATCAGCTGACGCATATCAACAAGGTTGACAGCTTCATCTCCTATGTCCCCAAAGCAGCAAAGACGATGGCATATACGCAGGGTGGTGTGATCGTCTGCGCTTCGCATCTGTCAGCCTTTGATCCGAAACGCGGTGCAGTGAACCTAAGCGGTCCTGCGCCTCAGCCTCTGGCTTCTATCGTCTTGGAACACGGCAAAGACGATACCTTGTGGGCAGTGGCAGTCTTGGGCCAGGACAAATTTCATGAGTACTTTAAAAGTTTCAACTCTGAGTTCAAAGAGCAGTGGGGCGGAAAGCGCAAGGCGAAGAAGCTGGTCTCATTCTCTGTCCCGACCGTTGTGATCAACGAGTACACCAAAGAAGTAATTCAATACTAAGGATAATACAATGAAAAAAGTTATGACACTACTAATGTTTTTTGCTCTATCAACAAACGCTTTGGCTGCAGAGCAAAAAGAACGTATCAGCGACATGAAACATATGGCAGACGGAATGAGTCTGATCATGAACGGTCTTTTGTATAACTATCTGGATACCATCACCGATGGTGTCAAATATATTCAAGAAGGCGTGCAAAGCATTCAAAAAAAAGGTGATCTAAAGACCTATCTGCCTGAAGATACAGCTTATGCACACAAGTTTGGAGAAAAGAGTCTGCGCCGTATTATGGAGTATTCGAATGAATTGAATGAAGCGATGAAAGCAAAGGATTATGATGGGGCACTTGATAGTGCTTCTTTGCTGATGCGCCAATGTAACTCTTGCCACTCCCGCGTTCGCGGCTGGTAGTCCGTATAGGTGCCCTAGCACCTCTCTCTTCTTCTCTTTTTTCTACTGTAATGATTGTAAAATAAACTTAAACTTATATCCCTCGTGATTCTTTACTTTGAGGTGTACCAAAACGGTTGCCTGCTCAAAGTCCTTGGCCAATTCAGGAAAACGCACGCGAAAGATTGCACCTGCAGTCTTGCCGGAGGAGATATCCAGATTCTTAAGATAGAGGTCTTCTTTTTTAAAAGGATAGAGCAGATGTTTATCCCACACCCACGACTGTGAGGCATTAAAGTAAGCGGGTGTTATGTTGTCTTTTGTATTGGAAGCTGCACAGCCAAAGGCCTGCATCTTTGGTGAAAGCTTCTCGAAACCATCGGGCTTTTTATAGACGGGGGCTGAAACATAGTCTTCGTTTGATAGCATCTCCAGCTCACCGTACTTGCTCATCTTGATGACAAGGTCTTTTCCGCTCAGCTGAAGCCTTGTATCACTGTTGTTTGTGATGGATACTGCAAAGTCGGCGAAACCGCCGTTTTCAACAGGGTTGGAGAGCACGAGGATAGAAGCCGGAGAGTGAAGCGTTGAGGATAAGAACCGGTACCCTTGAATACGTAAGACCTCTTGTTTGCTAGCTTCAATTGGATACAAGAGGTGATGGCTTTTTGCCTCATTGCATGCACCCAAGACAATGGATAGCACGACAAGGATGGATGTATTCAAGATCTGATGTATAAAGTACAAAAAATTCCTTTTTATCATAATATAAGCGATGCTATTGAGGCTTTTGCCGTCTCAATAAGGACATTTGCCCCCGGCAGAAAACTGACAAGCCCCGTGCCTATCCCTCCCCACAGAATTGCCAGCGCTACGATAGCGATGACAACGGGTGTAAAGCTGAGGACAAGTTCCTGTTTTTTACTTTGAGGATAGAAGTACATCATGGCGATGACTTTAAAGTAGTAATAGATAGAGACAAAAGCGGCCAGGATACCTATAAAAGCGAGCCAGGTATGACCGGATTCGATGGCGGAAGTGAAGATATAAAACTTCCCCAGAAAGCCGATGGTAGAAGGGAAGCCGGCAAAGGAGAGCATAAAGACGGACATCATTGCTGCAAGCAGCGGATGCTGGCTTGCAAGTCCCTTGAAGTCTTCATAGGTCGTGCGCTCCGTATCCCATCGTCTGAGATAGCTCAGTACACCAAAAGCACCTGTAGCACTTAAGAAGTAAGCGACAAGATAGAAGATGATAGAAGGCGCGGCGGAATCATTGAGTGCATTACTCGAGCCCAGTGCGATAAGAAGATATCCGCTGTGCACGATAGATGAGGCAGCAAGCATGCGTTTTATGTTTTGCTGGGCAAGGGTCAGAAGCGAACCGCCTATGATGGTGATCACTGCTGCAAAGACAAGCAATGGTGTAAAGATCTGACTAAGCGCAAAATAGTCGACCAGAAAAATACGCAGTGCTATGGAGAAGATCGCGATCTTGAAGGTACCGGCCATAAAGGCAGTGACAGGAAGGGATGCCCCGTCATATACATCAAGGGTCCAGGCTTGAAAAGGCACTGCAGAGATCTTGAACATTATCGTTATCATCATCAAAAAACCTCCGATGATGATGAGATCATAGTCCTCATGCAGATCGATATAGGCCTTGATATCGCCGATGTGGGTAGAACCGACCTGCGCATAGACAAAGGCTATTCCTAGCAAAAAGAAAGCGCCGGAAAAAGAGCCCAGAAGAAGGTATTTGAAAAGTGCTTCGGAGGCTTTGACGTTGTAGCGGTTGAGCCCGACAAGGACATAAACAGCTACAGAGGCACTTTCTAAAGCGATAAAGGCACTTAGAAGTTCCACACACATAGACAGCAGCATCATAGAAAAAAGAGCAAATAAGACCAATGAAAAGGTCTCAGGAAGAAAGAACTTCGTCGCCTGCATAAAAGCACGCCCGGTAGCGATCATCAAAAAAGCACCGACTAAAAAGATCATATTAAACAAGGAGGCAAAACTGTCAAAACGAAGCATATGGCCAAAGACCTCAGGAAGGATATCTATGGAGAAAAGTTCACCGAGGTAGCCGGTCTGAAAATAGATAGCAGCAAGGATTATCCCTATAGTGATAAAGCTGAGTTTACGGTTGCTAAGGTTGGTAAACGCTGCGATGAGCATCATGATGACTGCACCCAGACCGATGATGAGAAGGGAGATGATGATATCAGTGCTTAACATGCTCTACCTCCTGTGTGATATGCTGCTGCGCTGTCGGTTTGATCTTGTGCAGGAAGTACTCGGGAACGATACCCATGGCCAGGATAAGAAGGGCAAGCGGGATCAACGACAGCAGTTCATAGCTACGTAGATCATTGAATGCTCTTTCTTTTTTGGCTCCGTAAAGGACTTTTTGCAAGACCTTGAAGACAAAAAGGATCGCTACCAGCAGGGTAGTCGCCGCAATGAAACCGATGGTGATATTGTATTTGAATGCGCCGATGATGAGCAGCAGTTCGGAGACAAAACCGCCCGTAAGAGGTATGCCGACGATGCTGAGTGCAAAAAAAGCAAAGAAAACACTAAATACGGGAGCCTGATGGACGATCCCGCCCAAAGCATCGATCCTAAGGTCCTGGGTGCGTTTGTAGATCATTCCGATCATCATAAACAGAGCCGCTGAGCTCAAGGCATGTGAAGCGATCATATAAAAAGCACCCAAGTGAGCATAATAGTTAAAGGCAAACAGACCCATCACGACCAAAGAGAGATGCGAGGCTGAGGAGTAGGCAAAGAGTCTTTTGAGTTCGTTCTGCCGGATGGCGGCTATACCGAAATAGAGCATACCAAAAAGGCCCAAAGCGACAAAGAAGTAGCTGCTTTGCAAGGCAAGCGGTTCAAAAAGCGTAAAGACAAAACGCCAGATCGCATAGACGCCCAGTTTCGCCATCAAGGCAGACATGACGACGATGGCGCCGATAGGTGAAGCATGATAGGTCTGAGGCAGCCAGGTATGAAATGGAAAAAGAGGTATCTTGATCGCAAAGGCAAAGAGAAAAGCTCCAAAGAGAAGCAGGGTAGTGTCCGCATCCAAGTGAAGGGTTTGCAGTTGGGAAACAGAGAAACTCCAGACCTGTGTCTGTGCAAAAGAAGAATACCCCAGGTACAAGATAGCGATCAGCATAAGAAGCGAACCAAAGATCGTATAGAGGGTAAATTTCATGCTCATAAAATCTTTGTCCTTGTTGTGGCCAAAGAGACCGATGAGAAAAAAGATCGGCAGAAGCATGGTCTCCCAGAAGAGATAGAAGAGGATAAGGTCCAGCGCAAGTGCCGCTCCTGTAAGACCTCCGTGGACGATAAGAAGGTTAAGCCAGTATCCCTTTCTGTCCAGGTTCCAAAACGAAAGATACAGCAGAGGCATGATGAGGTTTGTCATCATCACGATGATAAGCGATATCCCGTCGATACCGATATGATAAGAGATACCGTACTCTTTGATCCAGGTATACTCCTCGACAAACTGCATAGCTGCACCGGCATGAAAATGGGCATACATCCAAAGACTCAATGCGGTTGTTATCAGGGTGATACCGAAGCTTGCATATCGGGTGATCTTGACATTCAAAGGTAGAAGATAGAGCAGGATTGCCGAGAGAATAGGCAAAAATATCAATAGCGAGAGGATCTTGTCCATTATCGCAGCCCTCCTATAGAGAGATAGACAAATATACCTACGATACCGATGCTCATATACAGAGCATAATAACGGACATTTCCGTTTTGGACATAGTCGCTGTAATAAGAAAGTTTTTGATACGAAGAGCTGACCTTGTGAATAAAGGCATCAATGATCTTTTCATCGATAAAGACGATCAGGTCGCTTAAGGCATGAAGGGGTCTGACGATCAGGGTAACCATGATCTCATCCAGATAGAACTTGTTCTTGATCCATATTTCCAGTTTTCCAAAAGAGGGGTCGACAGAGCTCTTCGCATAATGGACATAAGCCAAAAGTATCCCAAAAAGTGCAAATACGATGTTGGTGACAAGCAGGGTAATCTCAGTAGAGTGCGACAGGTGGTAGCGCATATCCGGAAGGTTCAGCCACAAGGAGTAGCTTTCGCTGCCGCCAAAGAAGAGCGGTATATTGATAAGACCGGCGAAGAGCACGCCGATGCTGAGGATCAAAAGCGTGATATTGATCAGTCTGCTCTGCGACAAAAGATGATGTTCTTTTTGAGAGGGTGCAATAAAGACGATGAACAAAAGCCTGAACATATAGTAGCTTGTCAATGCGGCAGTCACCAAGGCTATGGCGAAGATAGGGTAATGTCCGCTTGCAAAGAGGTGGTTCAAGATCGCATCTTTAGAGAAGAAACCGCTAAAAGGCGGGATGCCCGAGATAGCCAGGGTGGCAATAAGCATCATGGCGAAGATAAAAGGCATCTTGGGTCTGAGTGCACCCATCTTTTTGATGTCCTGTTCATGATGCAGTGCGAGTATGATAGCTCCCGCACCCATAAAGAGGAGGGCTTTAAAAAAGGCATGGGTGAAGACATGAAATATTCCGTAAGAGTAGGCGCCCAGACCTACTGCCATAAACATATACCCCAGCTGAGACATCGTCGAGTAGGCCAATATCTTTTTGATATCGTCCTGCCTGAGTGCGATCAGTGCTGCAAGAAGGGCTGAAAAAGCACCGATATAGGCGATAAACAGACCAATCTCTTCGCTCATGGCATACAAGAAGTTGAAACGTGCGACCATGTAGACTCCCGCCGTTACCATAGTAGCAGCATGGATAAGCGCGGATACCGGAGTCGGGCCTGCCATAGCATCGGGAAGCCAGATATACAGAGGGATCTGTGCAGATTTTCCCATGGCCCCGACAAAGAGCAAGAAAGCGATAAGGTTCACTATAGAAGAGGGAATAGTATGGATGTGCGCTTCCAAAGCCGTAAAACTCAGACCGGTATCTCCGATGTAGATAAACAGAAGTGCCAGTCCCGAGATAAAACCAAAGTCTCCGATACGGTTAAGGATGAAGGCTTTGTTCCCCGCTTGTACATTGGTTTCATCCTCAAAATAGTAGCTGATGAGAAGGTAGGAGCAGAGGCCGACACCTTCCCAGCCGATAAAGAGCATAAAAGGGTTCTCGGCGAGTATCAGCAGAAACATCGAGGCCATAAAAAGGTTAAACCAGCCGAAAAATCGGGCATAGCCGGCATCCTCCCGCATATAAGCGTGAGCATACAGATGGATGATGAAACCGACAAAACTGACAAAACCGAGCATAGCAGCACCGAGGGGATCAAGCATCAAAGAAGCATCAATCACAAAGCCTTCAATATCCAGCCATACGAAGGCATGATAATGCAGAGTCACCTCTTCTGTTGTCTGTGTGTAGATCAGCAGGAGTGAGCAGAGCAGGCTTAAAAGCGGACCGCCTATAGCAAGCAGGGTATAGACAGTTGAGGGGACCTCCGGAGTATATCGGTTATAAAGGTTGATCAGCATGATCGCAGCTGAGGAGATAAATACCGATGCGATGACCCAGGCGAGCAGGGAAGACTCAATCATTATGCTTCTCCTGTTTTAACAGATCAAAGAAGTTCGCATCCAAGCTACGTGCATTCTTAAAGAGCATCACAAAGAGCGCGAAGAAAATAGAGGCTTCTGCGGCAGCAATGGCAATGATCATGATGGCCATGATCTGTCCGTCAAGGTTTTCATGATGATGAGAGAGTGCGATGAGTATAAGATTGACGGCATTAAGCATCAGCTCGATAGACATGTACATCATAAAGATATTGCGCCGGCTGACCATACCGACGATGCCGATGGAAAAAAGAAGTATCCCCAGGATAAAAAAGTGTCCGGTATCAATCACGGCCTTTCTCCTTTTTTGCAAGTATGACAACGCCGATCAGGGCGATGAGCAAGAGTATGGAGATCATCTCAAAGGCCAATACCCAATGCGAATAGAGGTGCACCCCGATCGCTTTGATACTGCCAAAATCCTCAAGATGCAGGGGCTGAAACTCCATACGGCTGACAGCGAGGATAAGATATCCGGCAAAAGGAGTGATCAGCAGTGTCATCATGAATATCCAGCGCGTCTTATAAGGTTCATCCGGAAGGTTCTCCTCTTTGATGTTCAAGAACATGATGATAAACAGGAGTAGAGCCATAACGGCGCCTGCATAGATGATAATCTGCACAAGAAAGAGAAAGGAACCGCCAAGAAGGGCAAAGAGGCCTGCGATGCTTAGGAGCGTGACGATAAAACTCAGCGCAGCGTTGATGGGTTGGCGAAAATAGATCATACCGCAGGCGCTTAAAAGGGCAGAGGCGGACAGTATAAAAAAGAGAAGATCACTGAGCAAGACTGTTCTCCTGTCCAAAGGCGCCCTTGTTCTTCAAAAGCTCCTCTTTGTTAATCACAAACTCGTGGCGTTCTTTGGCAACGATGGAGAAGATGCCTGTATCCATCCGTATGGCGTCACAGGGGCAGGCCTCGACGCAGTAGCCGCAAAAGATGCATTCGAGCAGGTCGATGTCAAAACGTGCGGGCTGTTTTTCGTCTATGCCGTCGAAACGCTCTTCTGCTTCGATAAAGATACAGTTTGCCGGGCAGGCCGTTGCGCACATAAAACAGGCGACACAGCGTACGGAACCATCGTCTCTTTGCGTCAGTCGGTGAAGCCCTCTATAGCGTTCGGTGATATCTACAGGCTGGACCTCCGGGTACTGGCTTGTCGGAATAGACGAGGTGTCCCAGAGGTTGGCTCTGAAATGTTTCAGTGTAAGTCTCATCCCTGAGAACACAGCGCTGAGGTAGGTTCGGTCTTTAAAACTTTTACCGTATCTGGGAACGATTTTGACACCCATATTAGACTCCTGCTACGATGATGATCGCCGAGATGACGATATTGGCCAGGGCCAGAGGAAGAAGTATTCTCCACCCCAGATGCTGGGTCTGGTCATACCTGAAACGCGGAAACGTCCATCGTGCCCAGACAAAGACAAAGTTCATCATGGTCACCTTGAAGGCGAAGCTTGCTATCTGTAAAAGCATAACAAAGAAGTCCGTTTGCAAGGCCGAGATACCTGCTTTAAGCATATACAACAGAAGAATTTCAAAGGCAATCACCCCTGTGAGAATAAAGACGATGGCATATTTCGTCTCTTTTTGGCGGGAAAGCGAACAGCTGTTGTTTTTCTTCATCCACCGGATAAACCCAAAAGCGAACAGAGGGATGATCAGCATAAGCGCAATTAAGAGAAGATCGATGTTGCCTTGCATAGCAGCCGTATCGAGCCAGGGGATCTGATAGCCGCCGAAGAAGAGCGTCACGATAATAGCACTGGCCGCACTCATGGCTATATACTCTCCCATAAAAAACAGGGCAAACTTCATGGCGGAGTATTCGGTATGATATCCCGCGACGATCTCGCTTTCGCCTTCTGCCGCGTCAAAAGGTGCACGGTTGGTCTCGGCAAAGGCGGTGACGATAAAGATCAGTGCGGCCAGGGGCTGTAAGACTATACCCCAGGCAGGGATAAAGCCAAAGAGCAGTTCCCCCTGCTGCTGGACAATAGGGTTTAGCGAGATGGTTCCGTAGGTGATAAGCATGGAGACAAGGGCAAGTCCCATGGCGATCTCATAGGAGATGACTTGAGAAGAGGCGCGAAGGGCTCCCAGAATAGAATACTTGTTATGGCTTGACCAGCCTGCGATGATGATCCCGTATACGCCAAGACCGGCAAACGCGATGACCCATAAGACGCCCAGTTCGATAGGAAGAGCCTGAATATGGTAGGTATGATCATCGATGGTGATGTCATCTGCATAGGGAATGACCATAAAACTTAAAAAGGAGGAACCAAAGACGATGCTCGGAGCGAGGATATAGTAAAACTTCTGTTTGATATGTTCGGGATAGAACTCCTCCTTGAACAAGAGCTTGAGCATATCGGCCACAGGCTGGACGATCCCACCCAGGCGTATTCCCTTGATATTACAGCGGTTCGGCCCCAGACGGTTTTGGATCAAAGCGGCCACACGTCGTTCCATCCAGACCAAAAGTGGAATGGTCGCCAAGGCAAAAAGGGAGGTGAGGATGATAGGCAATAGTATCATAAACGTGTGCATTTAGAGTTGTCTCCCCTCTGTCGGGATCTCTTCATAGGTCAGGCCGAACTTCTCCGCTAAGATCTCATCCCAGACCTGCTCTACGGTTTTAGGCGTCGCATTGATGATGTGCAGAAGTTCAAGAAGGTTTTTCTTCTCATTGCACAGACCAGCTTCAAACTTCTGCAGGACACCATCTTCATTGACCAGTGTCCCTTTTTGCTCACTGTAAGAGGCAATAGGCAGTAGAAGTTCATGGCTTTTGCACGCATGAAAAATATGAGAGACGAAATGTATCTGGGTCTTGTTCACAAGCATGCTCTGTGTCTCAGTATTGTTCTCGCATAAAGCCTTATGGTCAAAATTTACGACGACATTTGTCTTTGACAGTTCGGTGAGCAGTTCCTCTTTAGAGGTCGGTATACCGAGCTTCTTAACTGCGGCCAGATTGGATGCTCTGTCTTTTGAGCGGAGCCACTCGTCACCAAAGTCCGGATCGATATAAGCATCATGATAGGCGTTCATCTGGATGCCAAAACGCTCTGCCAGTCTTTGGATTACGGCCAGTTCTTCGGTGCACAGCGAAGGAGAGACGATAAAGAGCGTATGTTCGTCATGCAGATAACGCAAGAGATAACTCAGTGCATTCTCCTGGCTTATACGGCGGTTTTGATGATAGAAATCATCCAGACGTTCTTCGTTTTCCTGCTTATAACTCAGCCGTCCATCATCGCAGATAAAATGGCCGTTGATAGACTTGTTGATACGGGGACGGAAGCGGAAGATCGTATCGCTTTTGTACTTTTCCTGATTATGGTCTATATGGATATTGCATCCTTTTGCACATCCGTGGCAGACACTTGGGGCAGAGTGCATGAACCAGACCCGCTGTCTGAAACGGAAGTCTTTGGAGGTCAAAGCGCCTACGGGACAGAGATCGATGATGTTCATCGCATACTCGGTGTGCATCTGCTGGCCGGGAAGAGTCGAGACCCGTGCATCATTTCCGCGTCCGATGATGGCAAGTTCATTGGTATGGGTTATCTCCTGGGTAAAACGTGTACATCGTGCACACAAGACACATCTCTCCTGATCAAGGATGATGTTCTTTCCGATATCAAGCTTCTTCTCTTTGAGTTTTTTCTCTTCTTTGGGCCGTCTGGATTCGTTCAGTCCAAACTCCATATAATAGTCCTGAAGACTGCACTCTCCCGCCTGATCACAGATAGGACAGTCTACGGGATGCGAGAGCAGTTCCAACTCTAAGATAGAGCGTTTGACCTGATTGATGCTCTCCGTTTTGGTATAGATGACCATCTCTTTTTTAACCCGAGTGTCACAAGAGATCTGCGGACGTTTTTCTCCTTCGATGGCCACCATACACATACGGCAGTTCCCATCAGGCCCCAGGGCTTCATGATAGCAAAAATGGGGTACAGAGATACCGTTATCAATGAGTACTTGTAAAAGAATAGCACCCTCGGGGGCACGGAGTCTTTGATCATCGACGGTGATGTTGACCATCTCAGGCATCTGTTTCTCCCTGACTCTTTTGTATATAAGCCTCGAACTCATCTCTGAAACGAAGGAGGAAACCGTCGATGACCATCGCCACGGCAGGGGCGAAGACACAGATCGTCTTGCCGTTCATAGTCCTGGAGATATCGCTGAGCAGATCAAGGTCGTCTGCTTTGGCTTTTTTGTTGAGCATATTGGCGATGATGCCGTCCACCCAGGCGGTTCCTTCCCGACATGGGGTACACTGTCCGCATGACTCGTGATGATAAAAAGAGAGGAGGTTCTTAAGGGCGCTGACCATACAGGTGTCCTCATCCATGATGATCATACCTCCTGTGCCGAGGGCCGAACCGATCGCTTTCATCGACTCATAATCCAGTCTTGCCTCTTTGACTTCCTCGGCTGTCAAGATAGGCGTAGAAGCACCTCCTGGAATGACCGCTTTGAGCTTCTTGCCATTTTTGATGCCGCCGCCGATCTTGTCAATAAAATCCTGCATAGACTCGCCAAAGGCCATCTCGTAGATACCGGGCTTGTTGATATGGCCGCTGAGTCCGAAGAGTAATGTTCCGGGACTCTTTTCAGTCCCGTATTGACGGTAGGCTGCGGCACCGTTTTTGACGATATAAGGCACAGTGGCAATGGTCTCGACATTATTGACGAGGGTCGGTTCGCCAAAATAATATTCCGGCGAAGGCTTGTGCGGTTTGAGACGCGGATGGCCGCGGTTGCCCTCCAAAGACTCGATAAGCGCGGATTTCTCTCCGCAGATGTAGGCCCCGGCACCTCTGTGTACCGTGATGTCTACGCGGTAATCAAACCCCTTGACCTTATTGCCAAGCAGGCCGTCTTCATACGCCTCTGCTATAGCCGCGTTCAAGCAGTCGGCAAAGAATCTGTATTCACCGCGGATGTAGATATAGGCATCATGCGCACCGATGGCGTAGCATGTCAGTATCATCCCTTCGATTAAAAGATGGGGATCAAACTCCATGATCTGCCTGTCTTTGAAGGTCCCGGGTTCGCTTTCATCGGCATTGACTACCAGGTAGGACTTGGCACTTGTCTGATCCATCTCCTGGGCTCTTGTCGCCAAACACCATTTTGCTCCTGCCGGTGCTCCGCCTCCGCCTTTTCCGCGGAGACCGCTGTTACTTATTTCGGTCTCTATGACATAAGCAGGTTGCGTAAAGGCCTTGTCGATACTCTCGTAGGCGCCATTGGCTTTGGCAACGCTTAGCGTATGGCTGTTGGGTGTCTCAAAGTTCTTGCTGACGATCCTCGTTATCATCGTGCCAGCCTTTGAAGAAGTGCTTTGGTTTTCTCAGGCGTAAGGTTCTCGTGATACTCTTCATTAAGTGAGAGCATCGGCGCACCTCCGCAGGCCCCAAGACACTCTACTTCACTCAGTTTGAAACGATTATCCGGGGTGCTTTCATTGACGCAAATATTCAGGGTCTCTTCTATGGCGCTTATGATCTCGCCTTTTCCGCAGAGTTCACAGGAGAGAGTCTTGCAGACCTGGATATGGTAGGTGGGAACAGGCTCAAGCGTGAACATCGTATAGAAGGTGATGATCCCATAGAGATGGGCCTGGGGCACATCAAGCCGCTCAGCTATGTAGGCCATAGCATCAGCCGAGATATAGCCGTCTTGGTACTGTGCCATCCATAGACAAGGTAGGACAAGAGCTTTGGGATGGGGGTAGCGTGGCAGGAGGTCAAGAAAGCGTTTTTCATTCTCACTGCTAAAGCTGAAACTCATCGGTCCATTTCCCCTGCGATGATATTGATACTTCCGAGATTAAGAACGGCATCGGCAAGCATAGCGCCTTCGACCATAGAGGTATAAGCACTCATCGCCAGAAAACTGGGCGCTCTGACCTTGACCTTGTGGGGGTAGCCGCTCCCGTTGGAGACGATATAAAAACCGAGTTCACCATTCGTTGCTTCGATAGAGCCGTAATACTCCTGAGAAGGGACTTTGACACCCTCATAGATCAGCTTGAACTGGTTCATCGTCCCTTCTATGCTGTTATAGACATCTGTCTTTGCCGGAAGGACGATAGCAGGGTCGTCAACGCAGATCTTTCCGTCAGGGATATTGCCGAGGATCTGTTTCATGATCCGCAGGCTCTGTTTGATCTCCTCAAAACGGACCATGATCCTGTCATAGATATCGCCAACGGAGCCGACTGCGACATCAAAATCAAACTGCTCATAATGATAATAAGGATTGGCAGTACGCATATCGTAATTGACCCCGGAGGCTCTGAGGTTGGGTCCACTCAGACTTCTGTTGATGGCTTCTGAAGCTGAGACGGGGCAGACACCTTGGGTCCTGTCGTGAAAGATACGGTTGTGCTCGCACAGGCTCAATGCGTCACTGACCCCGGCCTCGATCTCTTTGATGATCTGTTTGAGATCCTCTTCATAGCCCTCATACAGATCATACGACATCCCGCCTATACGCATGTATGAGTTGGTCAGCCGTGCACCTGTAAGTTTGGAGAAAAAGGTATAGGCAGACTCTCGCGGATTATAGAGGTACCAGTAGTTGGTCAATGCGCCCATATCGACAAGCTGTGCTGCCAGACAGACAAGATGGTTGATCACGCGCGAAAGCTCCATGACCAGAACACGGATGAAGACAGCTCGCTCAGGCAGGGTCACACCGAGCATCTCTTCTACGGTCTTGGCAAAAGCGATATTGTTCGTAGTGGCAGAGCAGTAGTCAAGCCTGTCCGTATAGGGAATGATCTGATTGTAGGTATGGTTCTCACAGCTCTTCTCAAAACCTCTGTGCAGATAGCCTATCTCGGTGATATTGGAGACGACGGTCTCTCCGTCCAAAGCAGAGAAATTTCGTATCGTACCGTGGGTCGCCGGGTGGGAAGGACCGATGTTTATAAACATCAGGTCCTTAAGACATTCGCTGTACTGATTGTCGCAATCCTTTGTGATCAAACCCTTTTCAAGAAGGCGCTTGTTCATCTCGGGCATGAGATCTTCGGCCTGAGTACAGTACTGACCCTTTGTCACAGGATAGTCTTTGCGCAGAGGAAAACCTTCAAATTGCCAGTGATTAAGTATGCGTTTGAGGTTGGGATGGCCTTCAAAGATAACACCGTACTGGTCATAGCACTCTCTTTCCAGCCAGTCTGCGGCCTTGTAGATAGAGGTGATACTCAGACATTTCGGTTCGCTGAGGTAGGTCTTGAGGACAATAAACTCTTTGAAATCTTTATGACGGATGATATAGACAAGACCGAAGCGTGTCGGCTGAGGGGAAGGATAGTCCAGATAGTCGATAACGGTGATATCCAAGAGCATCTCTCCACCCAGAGAATGGGTATGCCTCACTGCCTC
>JBFEYG010000016.1:0-17802 GCA_041562275.1 Sulfurimonadaceae bacterium
ATGCGAACAGATCGCTGCAGCTTCAGGGTCCTTTGCAGCAAGCTTTGCCGCTTTTGCCGTTGATTCGACCGGGATCTGCTCCACATCCTGAAGTTCATGCTCCAGCAGGAAGTCACGGCATTGTCCAAAGCCCTTGTCCTTCGAATAGATCCGTTTCACGTCACTCAGATGACGCGCAGATGTAGCGAAAGAGAGATGAATAGGCATGTACAGTTCCGCTACTATCTTGTAATTGCTTTTAGCCAAAAGGTCCAGTGTCTCACCAACGGCACCATCACGGGAGTTCTCTATCGGAACAACGCCGAACTTGGCACGTTTTGCTTCCAAGGCATTAAATACCGCATGGATAGACTTGAGCGGAAGATAGTCGCTCATCGCTCCAAAACGGCTCTCCGCCGCCTGATGCGTAAAACTTCCTTCCGGTCCGAGATAGGCGATCTTTTCAGGAAGTTCAAGGTTGCGTGAGATCGCAAAGATCTCCAGGAAAAGAGCCTCGATGGCTTCTTTGTTCAAGATGCCGCCTTCTTCCTTGCTCTTTTTGCTCAAGCGCTCGATGATCTCTTGTTCGCGTTCAGGTCTGTAAATAGCTCCACCGCTGCCGTGCTTGATCTCGCCGACGCGTTCGACTACTTTCATACGGCGATTGATAAGCTCTAAAAGTTCGTCGTCTATACTGTCAATCGCTGCACGGCAATCCGCTAATGTCTTCATACGTCTATCCTATCTATGGATGTTCATGGGTATCAGACTACCCTTAATACCCGTTATTTTAGCATAATTCAAAGCTGTGTTTAGCCATGAACACACGGTTCTAATCAATAAACTCTTTTTCCAAAGCAATCAGATCTTCAAAGCTCTCTCTGCGGCGGATTAGCCTGTCTTTTCCGTCTTCTATAGCGACTTCGGCAGAGCGTCCGCGTGTATTGTAATTGCTTCCCATACCAAAACCGTAAGCGCCTGCACTGTGGACCACAAGAAGATCATTATGTTTAAAAGACGGGAGTTCTCTCTCTTTGGCAAAGAAGTCACCGCTTTCACACACCGGACCGACAATATCAGCAGGACTGGTCTCTCCGTCATTATCAACCGCTTCTATCTTGTGATAGGCAGAGTACAGACTCGGACGCAAGAGGTCGTTCATTGCTCCGTCGATGATCACAAATCGCTTCTCGTCATTTTGTTTTTCATACATGACACGGGTCAAGAAATAGCCGGCATTGGCCGTTATAAAACGTCCCGGTTCACACATGACCGTCATGTCCAACCCTGTCATCGTTCCTAAAATAGCCTGTGCATACTCTTTTGGGTCGATCGTAACTTCATTGTTGTAGGTAACACCCAATCCGCCGCCGACATCAAAAAACTTCAGGTTGATATCTACCGCCTGAAGGGTACGGACAAGATCTGCAACGATCTCGGCTGCTTCACGGATAGGGTCAAGTTCAGTCAACTGTGAACCGATGTGGAAATGGATACCGACAGGATCCAGGTTCTTTGAGTTCTTAGCTTTGAGATACATCCGTTTTGCCGCATTGATCTCGACGCCAAACTTGTTGCCGTGAAGACCTGTAGAGATATAAGGGTGCGTCTTTGGATCTATATTCGGATTGACACGAATTGAGATGCGCGCTTGCATGTCCAGCTCTTTTGCGATCATCTCTACGCGCTCAAGTTCTGCCTCGCTCTCAAGGTTGATAAAAAGGATATCTGACTCAAGAGCCTCTTTGATCTCATGATCCTGCTTTCCTACACCCGAAAAGATGATCTTATACTTTGGTACACCTGCAAGTAATGCGCGGCGGACTTCTCCTATGGAGACACAGTCTGCACCTGCCCCAAGTTTGGCCAGATGCTTGACCACTGAAAGGTTTGAGTTTGATTTTACAGCATAGGCCAAAATAGCTTTGCGTGCTTTGAATGCTTCTTTTAAAGTCTCGTATTGCTGTGTGATAGCATTGAAATCATAGACATAAAGCGGAGTCTGGTATTTTTCGGCGAGTTGCGAAAAGTTGATCATAGTTGCCCTTTGACACGAAGAGCTCTGCCGCTTCTCAAAGCGCAGAGATATCTTAAGATTATTTTCGCGATTCTACCCGAAAAGAGCTTATAACTACGTGAGGCTAGCTCTTACCTTTTTTATACCAGACAATGAGACTCGCAAGAGCCAAGAGCGCAACCGGTAGAATGATACCGACTTCACCCGAGATTGTTTGTGCATTGGAAAGTTGGATAAGAGTATAGAACATCCCCCAGACCAAAAGTGTAGAGAGCAAGGCACCAAAACTGAACAGTGTCACATTCAAAAAACGCGGACTGATAGGGACAAAGAAAAAGATGATAATCACGACAAAAGGAACGAAAAAAGGATAGATTATCGTTTTGTACAAGACACTTTTCACCTTGTCCGTGTTCACGTTTTGTTCGCTCAGTATCTTCATCGCCTCAAACGCATCCAGAATCGTATAAGTCGAGCTTCCCTCATAGACCTGGTCCAAAATATCGGGTCTAAAATCTTTCAAGAGCCTCAGATCCTGTTTTTCTGAGATAACGATACCTTCGCTTTTAAGTCCGACATGCGATGGTTTAAGCATCGTCTTTGCGTCTTTTACCACCCAATAGTCATCTTGATACATAGCTTTTTTTGCAACGATAACTTCGCTCAGGTCATTCTCTTTAATCTTAAATACACGGATATCTTTAGCACTTCGCTGCAGAGGATTGAGCTCTTTGAAATAGACATAATAGTCTTCATAAGTAAAAAAAAGATTCTGTGTCGGTGCTCCGTCTATCTTGTTCGAATAGATATTTTTTGAATATTCGCTGCCTTTGGCAAAAGGTGCATACATATGCAAAAGAATAAAGATAATAATAAGCAATGTGGAGATAAGGGTAAAAGGACGTAAGACATCGGCTTTGGAATATCCCAATGAATAATAAGCGACTAAGGCATTGGAACGTATCAAAGCGATCTTTGCCGCGATCATGGCAAAGATCAATGAGATCGGAAAAAGGATATCCAGAGCATAATACGAACGGTAAAGTGCATACAGGAGCTTCAAGTTTGCCGAGTCCGGAAGTCCGTTCATGTTGTCCATTACGTCAAAACCGACAAAGAAAAGGACAAGAGCCACGACGATAATACTGACATATTTAAGATAAAGCAGTGAGATATTCTTAAATGCCAGCACAGAGAAACCTTTCTTTTAGATGCAGTTTGAACTTTTGATAGAGTGTAAAGAGGCGACCTTTTCCCAATCGCCCTCGATGATCTCTTCAACAGCGTCAGCTGCTTTCATGATCCATTCGTCCAGACACTTCTGCTCATCATCTGAAAACGATGATAACACAAAAGAGGACACTTCACCCTTATTTTTTGGACGGCCTATACCCATTCTCACTCTGATGTATTCTTTTGTAATCGCCCCATCGGCCGACTTCAGTCCATTATGTCCGCCGTGCCCGCCTCCAAAGCGGAAACGAAGGGCGCCAAAAGGAAGATCAAGGTCATCATGGATAACAATAGTCCTGTTGGTCTTGTAAAACTTTTTCACGGCTAAAATACTTTTTCCAGAGAGATTCATATAGGTAAGCGGTTTTAAGAATATGCTTGTTTTTGACTTATAGACTTCGCCATCAAATGTGTTTTTGGAAACATTTTGACAAGGTATGCGTCTGATAAGTTCATCTATGACCATAAAACCGATATTATGGCGTGTATTAGCATACTGTATACCAGGATTTCCTAAACCAACAATAAGGGTCATCTGTTTGTTGTCCTTGAAAAAAGAAGAGGGAAAAAGGGTGTGAAGCACACCCTTGAAGTTCAAATTACTTAGCTTTGATGATACTTAGTACAGATACACGATCTGAATCTAAGAACTTGATATTTGCAGGTGCTTCAAGATCACGGATAAGAACTGAATCACCAAGATCAAGAGGAGCAACATTAACATCGATGCTTAATGGAAGGTCTTCAACCTTCGCTTTTACTGCAAGACGTGTCTTAGCAACATACAAAAGACCTTTGTTCTTAAGACCGATCGGGTCACCCATCGGGTTAACCGGAACCATATATTTAGTCTCAACACCCGGTTGAGCTACCATTAGGTCTACGTGAACAAGGTCACCTGTCAATGGGTGACTTTGGTATGCTTGTACTACAACATTAAGCTCTTTACCGCCAACTTTAACTGGAAATGCTACAGTCTCTTTACGTTTAACTGTACGAATATATTCGTTTGACTTAAATGCAGCGTCTATATTCTCTAAGCCTTTTCCATAAATGTTTGCGATTAGATAACCATCTCGGCGAAGTGCTTTTGCGTCTTTCTTACCAATACTCTCTCTAACAATGCCTTCTAACATGTTGTTTCCTTTAAAAAAATGTTGCGAATTATAGTGTAAATGGGTTTAAAGCAAGGTTAATCTAAAAGAGTAGGAATAAAGAACGGTCTTCTCTATCCCACAGGGCATGATTATTGTTTGATTCCGAAGATCTCGTCCTCTTCAAAAACACGCTCTACTTTCTCAGGAGCTTCTTCGCCCTCTTTAGGAACTTCTTTTTTAGTCATAGTAGACGCAAGGCCTTCCATTCTTAGTTTCAAGTCACTTGCAGATGTAGCATAGGTAAAGGCTTCTTCTTTAGAAATCCTTTTGGCAAGGAAAAGGTCCAAGATACCCTGATCAAAACTTTGCGAACCGTAGATCTCTTTCCCCTCTTCGATCGCATCTTTGATCTCGACATCACGCCCTTCCATAATGAGCTGCTCAATACGCGGAGTTCTGACAAGGACCTCTACTGCGGCGGTACGTTTTCCGTCAAGCGTCGGGATAAGACGTTGAGAGACAATGCCCTGCAGTACAGAGGACATCGTCAGACGGACACGGTTTTGTTCTTCACCCGGAAACATCGAGATGATACGGTTGATCGTCTCTTTGGCATCCAGTGTGTGCAGAGTCGAGAAGACCAGGTGACCGGTATCTGCCGCATGCAATGCGATCTCGATTGTCTCAAGGTCACGCATCTCCCCGACAAGGATGATGTCGGGATCCTGACGAAGTGCTGCACGCAGAGCAGATGAAAAGTTGTGTGTATCCTGACCGATACTACGCTGGTTGACAATACATTTTCTGTCTTTGTGGACAAATTCGATTGGGTCTTCGATCGTCATGATATGTTTGCGCTTTTTCCAGTTTATCTCGTTGATAATAGCGGCAAGTGTTGTCGATTTACCTGAACCCGTGACACCCGTTACAAGGACAAGACCACGCTCGACATCAACAAACTTTCTGATAACAGAAGGAAGGTTAAGATCATCAATGGAAAGGATCTTGACCGGAATGACCCTGAATACAGCCGAGACTCCGTCCATCTGAAAAAAGATGTTTACGCGAAAACGAGTCTTCTCATCATACGGGTACACAAGATCCAGTTCTTTATTTTTTACAAACTCATTGAATCGGCCGCGAAGAAGCTCTTTGGCAAAGGTCAACGCATCCTCTTTGGAAAGTATCTCGCCTGAAAGCGGGATAATATCACCGTTAATACGTGCCCTCACGACTGCATTGGCTTTGATATGAAGATCCGATCCGCCTGCGTCTATCATTCGCTGAAGATAAGCACGAATCTTTTTCAGCGTCGCAAAAGTCAACTGCTGAACATTTGGATTACTCTCAGGAGTTCTTCTTTCTACTGTTGGTTCTGCCATAATTACTCCAATTCTTTCAAGATTTCCGCAAAGGCTGATTTAAACTGTTCCAAGCCCTCTTTTTTCAATGCATCCAAGGCGGCATTAAGATCGATACCGGCAAGTCCTGCACTCTTCATGTGCGCTTCTATCTCTTCTTCGTTCAACGGAAGTTTTTCACGCATCTCGCCGTTTTGTACAAAGGCATTGATCGTCTCTATGGGTGCCGTATTGATACAAGAAGAGCCTATGAGTTCATCCACATAATACGAAGGGATATACTCATCCCCTTTGACACCTGTACTGGCAAACAAGACTCGGCAGTTTGGCACACTCATCGTCGAGATGATATTGTAAATACGTGCTGCATTGTAGATTCCCAACTTCCCCGATGCAAGGCCCGCTTCTTTCATCTTCGAATCCAGAAGTCTGTCAACACGGCTTACAAAGACAGAGATGACACTGAAGGCTCGTTTCTTCGCGCGTTTGTTTCCTTTGTTGAAAGCCCTCGCACAGGCCATCGCATCCGAAAGTGAAAAGATCAGCGTAGCATTGACATGAATGCCCTGGGCAATCAGCTCTTCCATCGCTGTAAAACCAGCTTCTGTCGCAGGCACCTTGATCATTACATTTTCTCTGTCGATCTGTGCGAACAGTCGTTCGCCTTCAGCGATCGTTCCTTGCGCATCATCACAAAGGTTCGGGTCGACTTCGATACTGACAAAACCATCATCACCTGCATCATATAGTGGCTTAAGTATATCTGCTGCTTTTTGGATATCTGTAATTGCCAAAGCCTCATATTTATGTTTGGCTGAACCGCCCAATGTCGAAAGCTGTTGCTTGTAGGCAGCAGAGCTAAGTATGGCATTTTTAAAGATCGCAGGATTGCTGGTCGCACCGTTGATGATTTTTTTATTGATAAGCTCTTTGAACTCACCGTCAAGATAGTCTCTTTCGATGAAGTCGGCCCAGAGCGAGAATTTGATTGATTCGATGTACATTGTTAAGGATTGCCTTTATTATTCATGAGCTTCATTATAGCCCAATGTGATTTAATATATCTTAGAAATAATAATCAAAAGTAAATTTTACCGTCTCCCAATCTCCCTGATATTTTTCAACATAATCATATGCTATTGAAAGTGCAGTATTTTGGGAACTCCTATAGTGCTGGGAAGCAGAAAAAAGAGATTGATCATGCCCCGTATCAAAGAGACGCTGGGTAGCCTCTAGGTTTGTCTTGAAACTTTTTCCTTCATAGATCACAGCACCTGCGATCCCGCCGATCCCTGCCGTCAACTCTTTGTCCGTATAAAACAGGGCATCTGCCAAAAGATAGACGTAGCCAAGTTCATTGGCCCAGGTCAACCCGCCTGAAGCGTTGGCCGTAAACTTTGTACTCTCGCTCAGATAGTTCCTGTCCCACCCTGTGTTCAGCCGCCAAGATATCGGTTTGAAGAACTTGCTCCTTGGTGCCAAGGAGACGATATTGATAAGCGTTGCTTCCTCGACATTGAAATCATCCTCTCCGTACGAAAACAGAAGATTAAAAAACTCGATCTGCGTGCCGCTTAAAAAGCCCACATCGCTGTCGGTGATATCATGATTGGCAGGACGCACTCCTAAAAAACCTATTGCTTCACCCTCTCGCACACCGGCCTCTGCTTTTACTCTTAAAGCTCTGTGCCCCTCCATCGGATCAGCAGGCTTAGGAACGATGATAGATTCTCCTCTTCCCAAGCCAGAACGTGCAAGGAGTATCTTGTGCAGGCGTTCTCTGTATACAGTCGCATTGATATCACCCGCAAGAAAATCATACTCGATAAACTCAGAAGAAGCTTCCAACATATATCGCTTGGTCTGTATATCTCTGCTCTGATCGTCTAAAAGCGTCTGTGTACTGCGTTCTGCCCTCGCAAGCAAAAAGACTTCGTCCGTATCCTTGTCTTTGAGATAGTTCTCGTATGCCAGAAGCTTGCTTCGCCGTGCCGGTCTGTAGTGACGCTTCGTCGTCACCCCTTCGTCAATGGCCACATGTATGGTCTCGGGAGGAATAACCTGATAGTTAAAAGGCTCGCGAAGATGTACATTAGGGTTGGCGACTTCTATCAGCCACAGCATATTATAAGAGCAGTTCTCCGTAAAAAAATAGTACCAGGAGTAAGTGTCATGAATCTCCCAGATATGACGCATCATCTGCTGCATCTGCTCAGCATTCAGATCAAGATCATATTCCCACATATCCCTCTCTTCACTGTCACGATACTCTTTGATCTTCTCATAATACGGCAGCAGAGAATAGTTCCCGTAATATCCCCCCACCAGACCTTTGATGGCAAAGACCATCCCGTTTTCGGTAGAAGAATCCGCATTAGCAGCATAGTTAATCGCATAAGAGAGCATCTTGGACGTGTAGGAAGAATCTATTCGGATAAAGGTATGTCCAAACATAGATGCAGGCGAATTGATATAAGCAGAAGGAAAGACAAGGCTGGCAGACTGCGGATCGACTTTTTTCATAAGCGTGTCAAAAGCTTTACACTCCACCGTAGGCAGGTCCTGCATACCCAACTCTTTTGCCAGCCACCATTTTCTTGCAGGAAACTTACAGGCAGTGGCATTGTCATCAAGAGCAGTCTCATTCATCAATGCTTTTATAGTGGCCTCTAGCTCTGCTTTAGCGTCAGAACTTCCTTTTGGCGAAAGAAAAAAAGCTTCGTCATCTATCTCACTCTCATCTGAGGGCATATGTAACAAGATGTGCCAATATCGAGACTGTGAAAGTTTTTTTTCTTCGGCCAGGTGCAAGTACTCATCAACATTGGCATAGGTACTGCTAAGAACTAAGCTTATAATAATAAAAAAGCGTAAAATGGTGGAACCTTAAAAGATGAAGTCAAGAAGAAGCACTAAACGGAGAAACTCCGTTTAGTAAAGCATTAGATTGCAGAGATATTGTCTAGAACATCTGCCATCTCAACATTTTGAGATGTATAGATGCTGTTGTAGTTTGACTGAAGTGCCGAAGCGAATGCCTCTTTGTCATCAGCTGAAAGAAGCTCTGCAAGTGTATCTACAGACTCACCGTGACCCATTGCGATCTCTTTTGCAAGTTGGTCCATGTTAGATGCAACGAACTCTTCTGCACGTTCGTTCATAACAAACTTAGTCTTTTTACATCCAGAAGTCCCTGAAGTAATACCGAAAGTCTGGTTACCAGACGTACCGTTTGTCGTTGCCTGAAGAGCAAGTAAGATAGCTGAGCTATCATCTTTAATGATCATTGAACCAAGACCACAACCCGTTTGAGAGTTAACACCGGCAAATGCAGCTGAACTTAGAGCTGCTACTGCAGCAATGCTTACGATTAGTTTTTTCATTTATTACTCCATAACATTAAGATAAAGTTAGTGTAAAGTCTTTAAACTTAAAGTTAGATAATTTAGATTCTATTTTAATAAAAATCGTTAATTATCATGTATACAACACACTATTTATAAACTTGTTCCTGAAGATGCTGCATAAACTCTTTACGAGAGATCTCACGTGCACCCAAAGACTTAAGATGCGCAGAAGGGATCTGACAATCGATCATCGTGAAACCTTCATCTTTAAGACGCTCTATCAAGGTAGCAAAAGCGACCTTTGAGGCATCCCTTACTTTGGCAAACATCGATTCGCCAAAAAACATCTTTCCGATCATCACCCCATACAGACCGCCTACAAGTTTTTCGTCCTGCCAGGCTTCTATACTATGGGCATACCCCATATCATGAAGGACACTGTACGCTTCAATGAGTTCAGGAATGATCCAAGTTCCCTTCTGTCCTTCTCTTTCTATACTTCCACATTCGCGCATAACCTCGGAAAATGCTGTATCGTAGCGTATCTCAAAATGTTTCATACGTTTTTTCAAAGATTTACGTAGAACAAACTCATCCAAGAAGAGTACAAATCTGGGGTCCGGAGCCCACCAGAGGATAGGTTCACCTGCATTATACCAAGGGAATATACCGCTTTTATAAGCCAACAGAAGACGCTCGGGACTAAGGTCTCCGCCATAAGCCAAGAGCCCGTCATCCGTTGCCGAGTCAACAGGTGGAAAAGAGAGTTCATGCCGAAGGTAGGGGATCTTTATCAATGCCTTGCCATAACCTCTAGCTTAGGACAATCTCGTCATCTTTGATATCGACCTTGATCTCACCCTTGATCTCGTCAAAAAGAAGCTTGTCCGTTAGCGGGTTCTTCAATTTATCCTGGATAAGACGGTTAAGCGGACGTGCACCCATGGCCTGATCATAACCTTTTTCGGCAAAATATCGTTTTGCCTCAGGAGTAAGGACAACAGAGACTTTTTTAGCCGAAAGTTGTGTGTTCAGCTCAGCAACGAACTTGTCAACGATACCTTCGACCACATCTGTACTCAATGCAGAGAAATTGACGACTGCATCAAGACGATTTCTAAACTCAGGTGTAAAGAAGTCTTTTAAAGCCTCGTTTTTAGACAGCGCTTCATCAGCGTTAAATCCCATAACAGCCCGTGCGGATGCACCAACATTTGAAGTCATTATCAAAACAACATTTTTAAAGCTTGCCTTGTATCCGTTGTTGTCCGTTAGACTCGCATGATCCATCACTTGAAGCAAGATATTGATCAGATCCGGATGCGCTTTTTCGATCTCATCTAAGAGCAAGATCATATAAGGATGTTTACGTGCGGCTTCTGTTAAAAGTCCGCCCTGCTCATACCCAACATATCCCGGAGGTGCTCCGACTAAACGGCTGATCGCATGCTTCTCCATATATTCACTCATATCAAAACGTTCAAAATGAACACCTAAGACTTCTGCCAGGCTCTTAGCAAGCTCTGTCTTACCTACACCTGTCGGACCTGCAAACAAGAATGAAGCAATAGGACGATCCGGCGGATTAAGTCCAGCACGCGAACGTTTAACAGCTTGTGAGACCATCTCCACTGCTTGATTCTGTCCTATGACCATCGTCTTGATATCCGCTTCAAGGGTCTTGAGTTTGGAAGTATCATCTTCACTGATGCGTGAAGTAGGCACACCGCTGATCTTTGAGATGATCTTTTCTATGTCATGCGGTGTGACGGTTGAGCGTTTTTTCTTTTGAAGATGAAAAGATGCCCCCGCCTCATCGATCAGATCAATCGCCACATCCGGTAAGAATCTGTCCGTGATATATTTTTTAGACATCTCGATTGCCGTATGAAGTGCCTTGTCTGTGTACTTGACTTTATGATGCTCTTCATACTTTCGCTTTATCCCTTTTAGGATCAAAAAGGAATCTTCCATAGAAGGCTCATCGATATCGATCTTGGCAAAACGTCGTGAAAGTGCCTTGTCTTTTTCAAAGACATTACGATACTCGGCATACGTCGTTGCTCCCATACATTTTATAGCGCCCGAGGCAAGTGCGGGCTTGAGCTGGTTGGATGCATCCATACTGCCACCATTGACGGCACCTGCACCGACCAGCGTATGTATCTCATCGATAAACAAGATAGCATTGGGCTTAAGTTTGACCTCGTCCATCACACCTTTGAGACGTTTTTCGAAGTCACCACGGTATTTAGTTCCCGCAAGCATGGCACCAAGGTCAAGTGCAAAAAGTGATGAGTTTTTGATGATATCCGGAACGCTTTGATCGACTATACGCAGAGCAAGTCCCTCGGCAATCGCTGTTTTTCCCACACCCGGTTCCCCGACAAAAAGAGGGTTGTTCTTCTTGCGGCGGCACAAGGTCTGGATAACGCGTTCGATCTCGTCTTCTCTTCCGATAACAGGGTCTATCTTTCCACTTTTTGCCTGAGCAAGTAAATCGACTGTGTATTTGGCCAAAAAGCTCTCATCACCGTTTTCTCTTGTCTCCGTGTCCACATCCTGGTGGGAAATGACCTCCAAGATATCTACACGTGAGATCTGCTGCTGCTCCAAAAGGGCACAGGCATAGGAGTGTTCTTCTTCAAGTACTGCCGCAAGCAGATCACCTACACTTGCATTCTCTTTTTGCGCAGACTGGATATGACGGATCATCTGATCGATCATGCGTGATAGTGCGACCGTTTCAAAAGGTTCTTGTTCGACATCATCAGGAAGCGGCTGCATGTTTTGTGTCAAATATTTTGCAATGGCTTCACGCATAACCTGTACGTCACCTCCACACTCTTTAAGGATTCTTGTCCCCTCATCCGAGCTTAAAAGTGCAAAAAACACATGCTCGATCGTCAAGTATTCATGGTGCTGGTCTTTTGCATAGGTCAATGCTTTTTTAAAAACTGCGTTAAGTTCGTTACTGATCATTATTACGCTTCCTCCATTACAGCTTTTAGCGGGAAACCCTGCTCTCGCGAGATCTTTGTGACCTGAGCCACTTTCGTCTCAGCGATCTCATAAGGGTAGATTCCGCATAAACCGCGTTGATTTTTATGTACTTCTATCATAATCTTTTCCGACTCCGCATAACTCTTGTGAAAGATAGTCATTAAAATATCTATCACAAAATCCATAGAAGAGTAATCGTCATTTAAAAGTAATACTTTATATTGTTCGGGCTCTTTTAATGCTAACTCATCATCAAATTCTAATGATTTTTTTGTCGCCAAAATCGTGTTCCTTTATAGTTGTTACATTATTTTGTTAAAGTAATTTATCGAGTATTGGGTGTGCATTTGCTTAAACGCAGGATTTAATTGTCTCACCTTAACAAGGTGAGTGCTTAAGGCAGGGGCTCTTCTCAGCGTGCTGCTTGCAGAAAATCGTTGATGATGTCTTGTGGGTTTTCCAGTCCGATAGAGACACGGATAAGTCCGGGAGTGATACCCAAGAACTCTCTTTGCTTCTCATCAAAATCGCTGTAGATCGTAGACGCCATATGCAGAGCCAGGGTTCTGCTGTCACCTATGTTTGCCGTGATGATTGGAAGTTTAGTCTTATCTAAAAAAGAAAATGCTTTCTCTTTTGAACCCATGTCAATGGTCAACAGTGTTCCACATCCCAGAGAAAACTCTTTTGTATAGCGTTCATGGTGCGGATGCTGAGGCAGACAAGGATGGTTGATATTCAAACCGGCTTGATCAAGTGCCCGCGCGACTTTTTCGACACTGTTGATGACCCTGTCCATACGTAAAGGAAGCGTCTCCAGTCCAAGCATCGTCAAGTACGAAGAAAAAGCGGATGCACTCATACCGAAGTCACGCATTGCACGTTTTTTTGCATTGGGGATAAGCGCCATAGCCCCCATCTTCTTGATAAACTTGTGGATGTCGGCGTAACGTTCGCTCTTGAATTTATCATCTCCCTCGACATCTATGGCACGAAAGACTGCCGCACCGCCAAGCACGGAAGCATTTCCTGAAATGATCTTCGTCGTTGAATATACGGCGATATCTGCACCCAGTTCAAGAGGTTTTACACTCATCGGCGTGATCGTATTATCTACGATCAACACGATACCGTGCTTGGAAGCGATCTCACCGATACGTCTGATATCCGGCAGACGCATATTGGGATTGCCCACACTCTCCAAGAATATGATCTTTGTCTTCTCCGTTATAGCCGCTTCTATAGCGTCAAACTCGTCCACGTCAAAAAAGGACGTTGATACCCCAAAACGTGAGAGGGTCTCTGTAAACAGAGCATAGGTCCCGCCAAAAAGTCCGCCGACACTGATGATCTCATCACCTGAAGATACGATCGACATAACGGCCAGGGTCGTTGCAGCCATACCTGAGCTCGTACATACTGCGCCTATTCCTCCGTCCATCTTTGCCAATATGTTCTCAAGTTTGGCCGTAGTCGGGTTTCCAACACGGGAATAAAGCGGTTTCTTTACCGAACCGTCAAAGATCCCTTCACCTGTTGCTGAGTCGCCGTATCCGAACGAAGCAGACTGCGTGATAGAAGGAGATACTGCACCCTCTTTTGAGCCGATCTCTTGAACAAAATACGTTGAATACTCTTCAAAATTTTCCATAATTAAATGTTCCTCAGGATATAATGACGTGATTATACCTTTAATTAAGACTAAAAATGAAAAAACGAATATTTATTACGGCAACCAATACCAACATCGGCAAGACCTATGCCACCTCTCTGCTTTTAGAAGAGTTTGCATCTCAAGGTCTTCGTGTGGGTGTCTTCAAACCTATTGAAACGGGCGTTGAGGGTAATCCGCTGGACGGCAAGAAGCTTTTTGATATCGCTTGCAAACTCAACCCCGAGCTGCGTTGTCTGAGCCTAAAGACTATCGTCCCTTATCAGTTCAAACTACCGGCCGCACCAATGGTCGCCAAGAATGAGCATACGATAAACATAAATTTTTTAGAGCATAAACTCCAGGAGATCGAAAAATATTGTGATGTCGTCCTTATCGAAGGAGCGGGCGGTCTGCTCGTACCTGTCGAAGAGGGTCTTTTTATGGTGGACTTTATCTCTATCTTCAACGCTTCAACCCTACTCGTTTGTCCCAGCCGACTCGGTTCCATCAACGACACACTCTTGAGCCGCTATCTGCTTGAAGACAAGAAAATACCGTACGTATGGGCCATCAATCTCTTTGAAGACAAAGATAGCTTTGCTGAAGTGAGCGCACCGTTTTACCGTAATGATTTTCTTACTTTACAAGAAAATATCAAAGAAATTGCAAATAAGCTATAATTGCAATAATAAGCCAAAGCCAAAAAAGGGAATGAATGCAGCATCTAATTAAAACCAGTGACTTTAGTCTTGAAGAGATTCAAGAACTTTATGCCGATGCCAAGCGTTTCAAACAGGGACATATTGTTCCCCTGCTCCAAGACAAGATCATTGTAACCCTCTTTTTCGAAAACTCCACACGGACCCGTTCTTCTTTTGAGATCGCAGCAAAACGCTTAGGTGCGCAAATGGTGCACCTTGACGTTGCCAAAAGCTCGACGACCAAAGGCGAGACACTCACCGATACTGCGATGAACCTTGACGCTATGGGACCCAATGCCATCATCGTCCGTCATGCGAACTCCGGTGTGCCAAAAATACTTTCTGAACACACCAAAGCGGCCATCATCAATGCCGGAGACGGTGCCCATGCCCATCCAACACAAGCCCTGCTCGACCTTTTTACCATGCAGGAGCATTTTGGAGATGTCGAAGGGAAGAAGATCGCCATTGTCGGCGATATCAAGAACTCCCGTGTTGCCAACAGTAATATAGAGCTGCTCAGACGCGCAGGTATGAAAATCATCCTTGTCACCCCTCCGCACTTCCTTCCGCCGACCTCCCTTCGCCATACCCATAAGCTTGAAGAGATCATTGATGAAGTCGACGTGATCATGAGCCTTCGGACCCAGACTGAACGACATGAGCATCCTACCTATGCCTCTTTAAAAGACTATGCAAGCGACTTCTGCATAACGCAAGAGCTCATAGGCGAGCGGGACATCATTCTTCTGCATCCGGGGCCGGTTCATAGAAATATAGATATCGATGATGCCATGCTTGCCGATAAACGCTGCAAGGTCCTTCAGCAGGTCGAGAACGGCGTCTTTGTCCGTATGGCAGTCTTAAAGAAACTTACCTTAGGATAATGGAACGTCTAAGCACTCTTGCTCGAAGCAAAACCCCTTTTCTCTTTTATACCAATTTTGATGCGACACAGACCCATGTCTACACGCTTGATGAACTCGACCATGCAGACATTGAATTTCACTTCAGAGATCAGATATATACCCCCCATCAGCACAGCCTGCAAAAATTCCCATTGGATTTCAAATATTACAAAAAAAGCTTCGATAGGATCGTAGAAAAGATAAAATCTGGAGAGACCTATCTTCTGAACTATACCTGCGAAACACCTATCACAACATCACTTAGTCTGCATGAGATCTTTGCCTGTGCCAACGCCCCTTTTAAGCTCCGAATCAAAGATGAATTTGTCTGCTTCTCACCGGAGCGTTTCATACAGATCAAAGAGTGCCGTATCTATACCTATCCGATGAAAGGCACCATCGATGCTTCTATTGATGAAGCCGAGAGCAAGATCATGTCTGACACCAAAGAGATGGCGGAACATATCATGGTGGTTGACCTCTTGCGCAACGATCTCTCCATGGTAGCCACAGAGGTCAAGGTCAACAGGTTCCGCTATATCGACAAGATCAGAGCCGGCGAGAAAGAACTGCTTCAGGTCAGCTCCGAGATAGAAGGCAGACTTGAGGATGACTGGGAAGAGAACCTCGGCAGTATCCTGAAAACCCTTCTTCCCGCAGGCAGTATAAGCGGTACGCCCAAAAGAAGCACAATTGAGATCATCAAAGCAGTGGAGAACTATAAACGCGGTTATTTCTCGGGTGTATTTGGCTATTATGACGGAGAAACGTTCGATTCTGCCGTCATGATCCGTTTTATAGAGAATACACCCAAGGGGCTTGTCTATAAAAGCGGCGGCGGGATCACCCTTGAAAGCAACGCAGAAAGTGAATATCAGGAGATGCTGGACAAGATCTATCTTCCCTAGCTACTCAATCGCTAACAGTAACTTCTCTCTTTAAAAAAATCACAAACCCATTTAAACAAACATTAACATTATAAGCACTAGGATATGGGTATATAATTTTAATGAATAGGTGCTCATGTCAACAGAATTAGCCTTAGCTTCCGGGATTGTCTTTTTTCTGCTTGTATTCATCCCTTTTATCATTCATATGACCCATCACCTGGGCCGACAGAAAGGTGAAGGCACCGCCAAGAACGAAGTCTATGAAAGCGGAATACGCTTGACGGTCAAAGACAGTTTTGAACGTTTCAATGTGAAATATTATCTTGTCGCTATCATCTTCATCCTTTTTGATGTCGAGACGCTTTTTATGTTCCCCTGGGCCGTCACGCTTCGAGAACTCGGTCTTTTCGGTCTGATCGAGATGTTCACCTTTATGGGACTCCTGCTTGCCGGGCTGCTTTATATCTATAAAAAAGGAGCGCTCAAATGGGACTAGACATCCTTGGCGACAGCGTTGTCACGACGCGCATTGACCACATGGTCAATTGGGCGCGCGAGTCCTCTTTGTGGCCCTTTGTCTTTGGTACGGCCTGCTGCGCGATTGAGTTTATGAGTACGGCGGCCAGCCGCCATGATATCTCCCGCTTTGGTGCAGAAGTCGTGCGTTTTTCACCCCGACAGGCTGATCTTCTGATCGTCGCCGGTACCATCTCTTACAAACAGGCCCCTATATTGAAGCAGATCTACGACCAGATGCCCGAACCAAAATGGGTCATCTCCATGGGAGCCTGTGCCTGTTCGGGCGGATTTTACGACAATTATACTACCCTACAGGGCATAGATGAGATCATCCCCGTCGATGTCTATGTCGCAGGCTGTCCCCCAAGACCGGAATCGGTACTGGATGCTTTGATGATGATCCAAAAAGAGCTGCAAAACGACACACTCTCACAAGAGAGAAAAAAATCATTCACAGGCAGACTGGACAATGCTTAAGCAGCTTCAAGCGCTCTATAAAGATGCTGAGTTCATTGCCAAATCGCACACACTCATACTCAAAGAAGAGCAGATCTTCGAGGCAGTGAGGCATACCCATTCTCTGGGTGGAGAGATGCTCTTGGATATCACCGTTATCGACTACCTGGACTACCCTTTGCCTCCGTCCTCACGCTTTGGTCTTGTTTATATCATCCGTCATAAGGATTTCAAAGAGCACATCATCCTCAAGACCTACCTCAGCGAACCAAAATGTCTGAGTGTCACCTCTATCTACAAGGCTGCAGACTGGCTGGAGAGAGAGTGCTATGACCAGTACGGTGTTGTCTTTGAAGGCCATCCTAACCTCAAGCGTATACTCAACCACTGGCAGTTTGAAGGTTTTCCCCTGCGCAAAGACTATCCCGTAACAAAAGGGCAGTACTGTACCCAGGCTGAAGACCTCATGCCCGAGATGAACAAGCGCCTTCTTGAAAAAGGTCTGATCACAAAGGATTGCGACAATCAGTACAGCGAATGTCTTAAGGACCTGATGTTTATAAACATCGGTCCTTCCCACCCGGCGACCCACGGTACGATACGAAATTTCTCTGCTTTGGACGGAGAGACCGTCGTC
>JBFEYG010000017.1:0-17120 GCA_041562275.1 Sulfurimonadaceae bacterium
ATAGGAAACGGTACCGCCTCAAGAGAGACACAGGAGTTCTTTGCCAGGATCAATACAGATGAGGGTGCCGGCCTGAACTATACGGTCGTCTCTGAAGCGGGTGCCTCGGTCTACTCCGCTTCCAAACTTGCAGCCGAAGAATACCCGGACCTTGATGTCACGATACGCGGGGCTATCTCCATCGCCCAAAGACTGCGGGATCCAATGGCAGCGCTGGTCAAGATTGATCCGAAATCTTTGGGTATAGGGCAGTATCAGCATGACGTAGACCAAAAGCTTCTGGAAAAGAAACTCGGTGATGTAACCCAGGACCTCGTCAACCGTGTCGGTGTGGACATCAACTCTGCCTCAGCCGCCCTTCTCTCCTATGTCGCAGGGATAGGGCCAAAAATAGCTCAAAACATCGTCACGTATAAAGAAGAACATGGCAAGTTTACCTCCAAATCCCAACTCCTTAAGGTCAAAGGTCTTGGTGCCAAGGCGTACGAACAAGCTGCCGGCTTTATCCGTATCAAAGAGGGTAAGTCCGTGTTTGACAACAGCGGCATCCATCCCGAGTCCTACAAAGTCGCACAAAGACTCGAGAGTCGGGAGCTGAACACTCTAGACATCGCCCAAACAGCCTTGGAACTTGGAGTAGGAGAAGAAACGCTCGGAGATATCATCAAGGAGCTTCAGAAACCGGGTTTCGATCCGCGCCAAGAGCTTCCGGCCATTCCCTTCAAAGAGGGACTTACCGATATCAAGATGCTTAAAGAGGGTTCTTTTGTCTCAGGGGTGGTACGCAATATCGCTGATTTCGGAGCCTTTGTTGATATCGGTCTAAAAAATGACGGGATGATCCATATCTCCAAGATGAGTGCAAAACGTATCTCCCATCCGCTTGAAGTACTCAGTATCAATCAGTTCTTGCCACAGATAGAAGTCGTCTCAATCGACCATGAAAAGGGAAAAGTAGGATTAAGCATTCTCTAAAACCTCTTGCTTCATTCATAAGAAAATTTTATTAAGCAAAGGCTAGATTTATCGTACTATAATGTAAGAATGAAAACGGATGATAATTATATATTCTCCATTGTGATATTGGGGCCTGTTTTTGTTATACCTGCTATAGCCATACTGCTTTTCCTGGCTATACTTCAAAACGAAGAGACGGATTACAAAAAAAGTCTAAGTACGCTTGAACAGCGTGTCGTGGAACAAAACAAAAAACGTATCTCTGAAAAAGTAAAGAACACAAGTGATCTCATCACATACGAACGATCGCTTATCCAAGAGGATCTGCACAAACGTATCAAGCAGCGTGTCGATGATGCTAAAAAGATCGCGTTGAACCTCTATGAGAAACACCATAACACCTTGTCTGAAAAACAGCTTCAAAACATCATCATCGATGCGCTTCGTCCTCTTTTATGGAATGAAGGAGAAAGCTTCATCTGGATATTGGATTATGAGGGTGTCTTTTACCTCGCACCTGAATATCTGCGTCATCTGGAAGGAAGCTCCATCATCGACTTTAAAGATGCCACGGGACGGGAGGTCATCAAAGAGGAGATTGCGCTGTGCCGGACAAAAACAGAAGGTTTTTTATGGGACACCTTTACCAAACCTAACGGGGAACCCGGCAAACAGTATAAACAACTCGCCTATGTCAGCGCATTCGGACACTTTGACTGGTACCTTGGTTCAAGTGAGTTCTTGCAGACGGCCATTAACAAAACGGATACCCGGCTTCTAGAGAAGATCTCCACCATAAGCAGCCAGAACAATGAACATATCTTTATTGTGAACCGTGCAGGCGACATTCTGCTTCATCCCTTGGACCCTGCTCTTCAGGGTCAAAACATCTATACCTCTAAAGATCCTCATATGAGCGATGCAGTGCCGATCTTTGATAATATTCTCAACAATAACATCAATGGATTCATCCACTATAAATGGTACCATCCTGTCTCCAAAACTCTGGGAAAAAAGATCAGCTTTATCGAACAGATACAAGGGACAGACTGGCTTATTGGCTCGGGTTTTTTCCAAAGCGACATTCTTGAACTTCTCCATGCAGAGAAGGAAAAGACAACCCTGCAAAAGAACAATAACAGAGATAATATCTTGATCATCGGAGTGTTCTTGATTTTCCTGGCTTTTATCCTCTCGGTTTTCATTTCCATATGGATAAAAAAGAAGTTCTACCTCTATGAAAAGAGAATAACCCATAACAATACCGAACTCAAAGAACTAAATGACCTGCTTGAGAAGAAAGTCAAAGAACGCACAATGAGGCTTGAAGCGATCAATACCCAACTTGAGAGACTGGCAACGACCGATGCTCTGACACAAGTGCATAACCGATATTTTTTTATGGAATGTATAGATTCTGAAGTCAAAAGATTTTACAGGTATGGTTCTGTTTTCTCCCTTATCATGTTTGACCTTGACTATTTCAAACAGATCAATGACAAATACGGTCATCAAAAAGGCGATGAGATATTGATTGCCGTAAGCCGGTTGGCTGAAGATACTCTTCGTGGCACCGACACCCTGTTTCGTTTTGGCGGAGAAGAGTTCATGGTCATCCTTCCGCACACCGAACTCGAAGAGGCCTATGAGATCGCAGACAGGATGCGCATTCTTATAGAAAAAAGCGATTTTGGCCTTCAGATGCCGACAACGATAAGTGTAGGTGTCGTCAGCTTTGAAGACGGGGATAGTGTTGATTCAATTATCAGCAAGGTAGATACCCTGCTGTACCGTTCAAAAGATGAAGGAAGGAACAGCATCTCAAAGATGCCGGATTAGCAAAAAGTCTTAGTCTCTGTGGCTTGCACGTGCTCTTGGTTTTCGGTTACTATTGCCATTGGCATTTTCACCTCTTTTACGCTGTTCATTGCTTCTGCCGCCGCCGGAATTTCCTCTGCTGGCATCACTTCTCGGTTTTGAACTTCCGCTGCGTGAACCGCCTCTTCCGCTTCTGCCGCCTCTTCCGTTTTGTATCGGCTCGGCTTTGATAGACGGATCAGGCGTAAAACCTTTGATCTGAACCTGAGGGATAGTGTTTTTCGTCAATCGTTCTATCGTTCTAAGGTAATCATGCTCATCAATACACACAAGCGAGATCGCCTGACCTGTGTTGCCTGCACGGCCTGTCCGTCCTATACGGTGAACATAGTCTTCTGCTATATTCGGAAGTTCATAGTTGACGACGTGGGCAAGCTGGTCGATATCGATACCGCGCGCAGCAATATCGGTTGCGACAAGGACACGGACTGAGCCGTCTTTGAAGTTGGCAAGTGCTTTTGTTCGTGCAGCCTGGCTCTTGTTTCCGTGGATAGCAGCAGCCGTGATACCGTCTTTTCCAAGCTGTTCGCTCAGACGGTTAGCCCCATGCTTGGTACGGGTAAAGACAAGTAGCTGTTTCCAATCATTTGAAGTGATCATATGAGAAAGAAGCTCGCGTTTGCGTTCTTTATCGACAGGATAGACGATCTGCTCGATCTTCGCAGCTGTCTCGTTTCTACGTGCGACTTCGATCAGTGTAGGTGTGTTTAAAAGACCATCTGCCAGTCTTTTTATCTCCTCAGAGAATGTCGCAGAGAACAAAAGGTTTTGACGCTTCTTCGGCATAACGGCCAAAAGTTTCTTGATGTCATGGATAAATCCCATATCAAGCATTCTGTCCGCTTCATCGAGGATAAGGTACTCGATCTTTGAGAGATCAAGTGCTCTCTGGCCGACAAGGTCAAGAAGACGTCCCGGTGTTCCGATGACGATATCGACACCTCTGTTTAGCGTGTTGATCTGCGGGTTAATCCCGACACCGCCAAAGATGACAGTCGATTTGAATGGAAGATATTTCCCGTAATCACGAACGCTCTCTGCGACCTGCGCAGCAAGTTCACGTGTCGGCGTAAGTACAAGTGCACGAACCGGAGGTTTGCCTTTTGGCTTTGGAGAACGAGAAAGAAGCTGTAAGAGCGGAAGCGTAAAACCTGCTGTCTTTCCTGTTCCTGTCTGTGCGCCTGCAAGGACATCTTTGCCTTCTAGGACAACAGGGATTGCCTGTGCCTGAATCGGTGTTGGGGTATCATACCCCTGATCTTTAATGGCACGTAAAATGTGCTCATTTAAACCTAGTTCTGTAAATTTCAATATATTTTCTTTGTGATCAAACCTTCCAAGTATGACTTGGGCCGGTCTAGTTTGAAGGGGGTTTGTTTTTGAAACATTTCTAAGAATCGAAATATTTTTAATAAAAACGAAGTCAGTCATCGACCGAGGATGCTGAAGTTGGTAGAATTATACCATAAGTTTTTATTATTATTTATATATATGTGTTTTATTTATGATATTTACTTAAAAAACTGTTCAGCTGGTTGGCAAACTGGTGGGCATCTTTTTGCGAAAAAGCCTTTGGTCCTTTGGTCATCTCTCCGCTTTCACGTATCTTTTCCATCAGGTTTCGCATGGCAAGGTACTGCTTGATATTGTCCACCGAGTAGAGTTCACCCCGATGGTCTATCGCATGTGCGTTTTTTGAGATGACTCTGTCCGCCAGCGGAATATCTGCGGTGATGACAAGATCTCCTTCTTCAACCATCTCTACGATCCGGTGATCCGCCTCGTCTGCGCCCTGATCTACGATGATATACTCGATCAGTCCGGACCTGATACCGAGGTCTATCTTTTTATTGGCAATGACATAGGTTCGCAGAGAGAGTCTCTGTATAGAACGGGCCAAAATTGGTTTCAAGAGATTAGGAAAGGCATCCCCATCGACATAGACTTTCATCTACTCCAGAACCCACACATCAAACTTCCGTCCTTTTATGTTTCCTTTTTTCAGCTGTTTATGCGCTTCATGCACTTTGGTTCGGTCTATAGCGACATAGGCCTGTCTGTCATAGATATCGATCTTTCCGACATACTTGCCTTCTATACCCGCCTCCCCTGTCAAGGCACCGAGTATATCACCCGGGCGGACCTTGTCTTTTTTCCCGCCTTCGATCACCAGCGTGACATTGGGCGGCTTAAGCGTAAAGTTCTCAGCCTTCGCCAGGGTATGGGCATCTTCAAATACACGCACACCGTTTTCATAAAAAACGGCCTCTCTTGCCTCATCTTCATCATAAAGCGTAAAGGCCAGACCGGACTCGCCTGCCCGCCCTGTTCGTCCAATACGATGTGTATAGGTCGCCTCGTCTTTTGGAAGGTCATAATTCACCACCATAGCCAACTCTTTGATATCCAGACCTCTCGCTGCGACATCCGTCGCCACCAGTACCGAGCAGCTTCGGTTTGAGAACTGCACCAGAACGTCATTGCGCTGAACCTGTTCAAGGTCACCGTGAATGGCCAGCGCGTCTATACCTTCTGAACGAAGATGCGAAGCGATATCCTGCGTCTCCAGCTTGGTATTACAAAAGACGATGGTCGTCTCAGGGTTGTGCTTTGCAAGCAGATTGCTCAAGGCTGAGAGTTTTTCACCTTTTTCGACCGTGTAAAAACATTCGCTGATCTTATTGGCACTCTCTTCGGCTATGGTCTGAATATTGATCGCATCTTTTTGTATAGAAGCACTCAGTTCCATGATCTGATCGGGATAGGTAGCCGAGAAGAGAAGCGTCTGACGTTCAGCCGGGGCATGCGAGATAACATTGTCGATCTCTTCAATAAAACCCATATCCAGCATCCTGTCCGCTTCATCAAGTACCAGTGTCTGCAAGGCTTCAAGCGAAAGAGAGCCTTTGGTAAGATGGGCCAAAACACGGCCCGGTGTTCCAACCAGGATATGTGCCCCGTGACGAAGCGAGCCGAGCTGGGGTCCAAAAGGCATACCCCCGCACAAAGTCAGTATCTTGATATTATGCGTCCCGCGTCCCAGACGGCGCAGCTCTTTGGCGACCTGATCGGCCAACTCCCGTGTGGGACAGAGGACCAATGCCTGCACCTTGAACGTTTTCACATCAAGTTTATGTAAAAGACCTATTCCAAAAGCAGCGGTCTTTCCGCTGCCTGTCTTTGCCTGGGCGATAATATCCCTGCCGTTTAAGATCTCAGGCAGACTCTGTGCCTGTACGGGGGTCATCCCTTCAAATCCAAGTTCATTGAGGTTATGCAGCATCTCTTCAGACAGAGAAAGCTTAGAAAAACTGGTAGCGTTCATAATTGGGCTTCTTTCATATATCGCTATCTTTCATCATACGCGTGAACGATAGCAATGCGTGATGAAAGTATAACGTATGCGGAAATACAATCACGGCCTACTCCCCTATACCTGTATATCTATTTTTAGTATATACGTTCTTAAACCAAAAAAAGATATCATCACACTATCAAAACATCCAAGGAACAGCAGTTGACCTTCAACCAGTTTAAAATGGCTATCTATGCGACTTATCTTACCAACTATTATGGTTTTAAACTCAAGAAGACAAAGGATGCCAAAGAGAAGAAACAGCTTCGTATCGCGTATGCCTCGCAGCTTCTTGGCAAGCTGAACATCAGCATCTCTGTCATCAACAAAGAGAAGCTCCCCCATGACGGACAGTTCCTGCTTGTCTCAAACCACCGAAGTGTCATCGATCCGCTTATCGTCGAGATAGCGACACAGGACACCGATCTTTTCGGTCACTGGATCGCAAAAAAAGAACTCTATAACTCCTTCTTTTTCGGCACCTTTGTACGCAACGGCGGGACCATTCTGCTGGACAGGGACTCTTCCCAGATGGGCGAGTTCTTCTCGGATATCAAAAAATGCGTCAAAGAGGGACATTCCATCTTTATCTTCCCCGAAGGCACGCGAAACAAAGCCGGTACAGAACTGGGCGAGTTCAAAGAAGGCTCCCGCATCATCGCAGTAAAGAACCGTCTGCCGATACTTCCGGTCTTTATCCGCACACAAGCCAATGATGTCTTGATGTCCTCGCTCAAAAATGAGAAAAAACAGCGTACCATCGAGATCGAGATCGGTGATATCATCGACTACAAAGACAAGTCAATGACGCTTGAAGAAGCCTATAAAAAACAGTTCAATATCCAGTAACACCTTTTGGCCTGAGAAAATCTATTGACTTCACAATACAAAATATCTATAATAGTTTAAAAAAAGGTTTAGTATGAAGCGTTTTTCTTGTTTGTTGGCTCTTTCACTCTTGAGCGTTCCTGCTTTTTATGCGGATATCCTCATGGGTGTCGTTCCACAGCAAAGCCCATTGAAGCTTCAGCAAGTTTGGCAGCCTATTGCCGCTTATCTTACAGAGAAAACAGGTGAAAAGGTCATTTTCAAAACAGAAAAATCAATCTCAAAGTTTGAAGATGTCCTCTACAGCGGAGGATATGATTTTGCCTATATGAACCCTTACCACTATATCATTGCCCACAAGAAACAAGGCTATCTTGCCAAAATTCGGGCAAAGAAAGACATAAAAGGTATTCTTGTCATGCATAAAGACAGCAGTATCAAAACACTTAATGACGATAAGGCGCGCTTCCTTTTCCCTGCACCTTATGCCTTTGCTGCGACCTTGTTGACAAAATATGAATTGATAGAAAAGTTCAAAGTCGACCCAAAAGTCTTGGACAAAGCACGTTATGTCAATTCTCACGACTCTGTTTACAAAGCTGTCAGCCGGGGCATCGGAGATATAGGCGGCGGGATCGAGCGTACCTTAAAAAACCTGAATGATCTTCAGACAAAAGACAATCTGATTATTGTGCATACGACAAAAGCCTATCCAAGCCACCCTTTTGCATTTAGACCCTCTTTGGACCAAGCGGTGTCCAAAAAGATCACCCAAGCCCTTTTGGAGATGCCCGAGCCTCTGCAGGAATCTTTGAGCATCAAAGGGCTAAAAAAAGTTGATGACAGTGAATACACCAGTGTTGAGAAATTAGCACTTAAGCTACAGATCATGCCGGAATGACTTCATGCTCACCTCATTAAAGTCAAAGATCATCTTCTCTTTTCTCAGCATAGAGATCGTCTTTTTTACTTTAATCATCGCTCTTAACTTCACCGCACTCGATGAAGCCTCCGAAACACTCATAGATGAGAAGATCAAAGCTTCCAGCGAACTCCTGGTTGAACTTATTCAGACACCTCTTATTGTTTATGACTTGGCGACCATAGACAACTCTATACAGGTCTTTGCCAAAATAAAGAGTATTGCCGCTGTGCAGATAAGTGACCGCGACAACAACATTCTTTCCGAACATATCAAAGAAGGACCTATCTCATCCGATATGCTGCATGATATGCGCCCTGGCATCACTTCACACACTTACGAAGGAAATACCTTCAGCCTGCATCGTATACCTGTCATTTCCGAGAATGAGACGATCGGGTATATCCATTTTGCCTACAGTGATATCGATACCGTAAAAAGTATAGAAAAGACGAAGGTTCTGACCTACATTCTTGTCCTCGCCGCACTGATCGTCGGACTTATCCTCTCCTATATCATTGGCAACGGACTGGGAAAATCCCTAAGCGAATTGACGGCTATAGCACAGCAAATTGCCAATGATGACATCGTAGAGGTCCCAGCAGCCCGTAAAAGCAAAAATGAGATCAGTCTCCTGTTCAATACTATGGCTATCATGCAAGAGCATATCATTGAGCGTACCCGCTTGCGCGATGAGTCAATCAATGATCTTCAGCAATTCTTTCATGCACTTGAGAACAGTGCCATCGTCTCAAAAACAGACATAAACGGAAACATCAATTACGTCAATGACAAATTTGTTGACATCAGTGGTTATAGCAGAGATGAGCTTATGGGGAAAAACCATAGAATAGTACGCCATCCGGATATGGAAGATGACACCTTTCGACAATTATGGGAAACGGTCTCATCAAAACAGATATTTCATGCGACCCTGAAAAACCGGAAGCAAAGCGGAGACGAGTACTATGTTGACACGACCATCATCCCTTTGCTTGACAATCATGACAATATAACCGAATACCTTGCTATACGGTATGACGTCACTGAGCTTGTACAAACTCGGGACAAAGCATTGAAGGCAGAAAGGACAAAAGGAGAATTCCTTTCTAACATGAGTCATGAGATTCGAACACCGCTGAATGCGATCTTGGGTTTTGTCCAGATCCTACAAAAGAGGGAACATGACAAGACAAAACTCTCTTACCTTAAACTGGTAGAAGGAAGCTCTCAGACATTGCTTTCTGTCATCAATGAGATACTTGACTTCTCCAAGATCGAAAGTGGAAAACTCCTCATCGATAAACACCCTTTCAATCCGCTGACTGAACTCAGCCATACCAGCAAGTTTTTCATGCTCACGGCAAAAGAGAAGTCTATTCGCTACCTTGCGTATATTGATCCGAACATACCGCAATGTTTGGATGGAGACCTTGTCCGTATCAAACAGATCATGTTTAATTTTTTAAGCAATGCCTTCAAGTTCACCTCCGAAGAAAAAGTGGTCTGTGTGAATGTCAGATACGATAATAATCTCCTGAAGATATCGGTGGAAGATGAGGGCATAGGCCTTGAACCGGCAGCGCTGAAAAAGATCTTTAATGTCTTCGAACAGGCCGACACCTCGACTACTCGTAAATATGGTGGGACCGGTCTAGGACTGGCCATATCAAAAAGACTTGCCGAGCTCATGGATGGCACTATCACAGTAGAGAGTGTCTACGGAAAAGGAAGTACCTTCACCTTATCTTTACCGATCTCTTCTTGCAGCATGGACAATAAGAATAGGGTGACGGTTGATACAGATACCACGAAAAAAGATATAGCCTTACTGTACAGAAACGAAGGTGATAAAGCCTTGATCGATCTGATCCAACACTATCTTGGCGATTTTGGTTTTAAAAACATTCATCGCATCAGCGATCTTGAAGAGTGTGATAGTGACATCATCCTCTTTGTATCCGATGAGACAATCAACCAAGGTATCATCGCATTAAAAAAACCGGCACTTGCATTGATGGCGGATGAAAGCGATATCTTTGATAACAACGACCTGATCCATCCCGTGATGACACCCTACACCGTTTTAGACCTGATTACGGGACTAAATACGATTTTGGATGATCGAAAAAAAGAAAATCCCAAAGATGATACTTCTCAAAAGAAGGGCTATCAGGGGCATATCCTTGTTGCAGAAGACAATAAGACAAACCAGCTGCTTATCAAAATATTACTGGATGAGTATGGGCTCACATACACGCTTGTCGATGATGGGCAGGAAGCTGTAAAAGCCTTTTTGACTGCAGATTTCGATCTTGTACTGATGGATGAGAATATGCCCAATATGACGGGTGCAGAAGCGACCAAAAAGATACGTAGTCATGAAAAGAAGAGAGGCAAGACTTTCATTCCTATCATTGCACTCACAGCAAATGTGATGAAAGAATACAAAGATCGTTTTCGCGATGCAGGGATGAATGACTTTTTAGCAAAACCTATTGATACAAAAGAACTTGAACGTGTCTTCAATCACTTCTTGTCCTCTTGACATGAATACATACTGTTTCAAAAATCAAATATATCGTCTGTCGAGGTCTCATCAAACTCTTTCGGCTCGACAAGCATCTTTATCATATCAAGATCTGCTTGCAACGAGTTGTCCATAAAATGAAGATCTGCCCCGCCTGACACGAAGAGCGTGTTTGCCCAACGATCAATATTGTTGACAAAACCTTCTACCAAAGCCATCTGATCAAACTGCATAGTTTTGAATGCATTCTGATAGCTGTTCATCAAAACGGAGAACTCTGTTGTCAAATGGGAAATAGAAGAGACTTGCGGATAAGGCATCATCGTCAAGGAAAAGACACTTAGATAAGAGCGAAGACGGATAAACACATCATGGTGAAATCCAACCTTTTTTGATTGATACATCAGATCTGACATATCATCACAAATCTTCAAAAGTTCTTCCCTGTCCTCCGTCTGTAAAAACCCGTAAGGGGGCTGAGGCTCGGAGACCTCCCTGCTCAGCGATGTGATCAAGTTTGAACGCGCGCTGTTTTTTTCACCTTCGCGCACCTCGTCATGCCGTAAGAGTACGTCCTTGACCAGCTTTACTGTTACACGTTTTTTATCACTCTTGTACTCAAAATCATTTTTCGCTTCACTAAGAAGCCGCGTCCATGCAGTACAGACGGTCGTGTTCCAGACCGTGAAGTAAAAATGATCATCGTTCTGTTCGATGATAAGTTCAAAGAAAAGTTCTTCATTTTCTTCGAACAATCTGCTTATGAAGGCATACATAAGACCTATGAAATTGTACAAAAGTGTGTAATCGTTTTTTACCTCTTGATCAAAATAATGCCAAAACTGGTTCAGGTCTTCTTCGTTACCTATAGAGATCACATGCTTGATACTGTGAATAGAACGGTCCCGATACAGATTGATGATCTTTTGCTTTTTTCGCATCTTTATGGCGCTCCTGATTACAATACCGTGGTGATGTTCATGCAGTTCTCTGCAAGCTTGGCAACTTTTTTTTGTGAGGCAAAACATTGATGGACAATATCAACACTTCGATTATTGCTTTTATGGTGTACCCCTACCACGACTGCACTCGCACCTAACAGATCAAAAGAGCGTTCTCTGTTTTCTCTGTCTTTTGCGATGATGTACCCGCGTTCACGGTCATCAGGAGTGTACATGCTTCGAACATTATCTGAGAACTTTTGCAAGACATCTTCTATATAGCGCAAGGCCTCTTCAAAACTGATATCCTCAAGCTGCAGGCCTGAAAAGAAGTCGTCTCCTCCGATATGCCCTTTGAAGGAGCTGTATGGAAGCTCTTTTTTCATCATGTCTGCAAAAAGCTGGATCACACGGTCACCGTTTCTAAAGCCGTAGTTGTCATTATAGGCCTTGAAATGATTAAGGTCAAAATAGACAAAGAGATTGTTCGAATTATTCTTGATATGATCACCGATATACTGATTGATCTGATGGTTTCCCGGCATCTTTGTCAACGGGTTCTGATCTTGTGCACTGGCGAGGTTGCGTTCATTGATAATGCCGATGATACTTGAAGCGCTCAAAAATCCGTAATACTTCATATTTCGGGTAATGATGATCCCTTTTGCCTCTTTGTAGTTGGAAAACCCTTCTATGATCTGATCCATACTCGTATGGATATCGACCATCGCACATTTTTGCACATACTTCCTGATCTTGGCATCTTGCGAGGACTGGTTTAAAAAGACGGTGCGGCCAAAAGGCGAGGAGATCATTTTTCTCATCTTCTCTTCATCCAATGTTCCCAAGGGTACCCCATCTTTTCCTACTATAGGCAGCGCCGTATGATGGTCCTCTTTGAAACGTTCCAAGACCGTGTTCATCATGTCATCCATCCTGATCGGCTCTATCCGTTCGATATGGGCTTTGATCTGCTGTTTGTTGGTGGGAACACGGCGGTTGGCTTTGCTGAGTTTTCTCACATGCGCGTACTCTGGCAGAATCTCTTCTGTCTTCAGGCTCGGTCTTTGCACAAAGTATCCCTGCACCAGATGGCAACCCAGTTCTTTGCTTACACTCATCTCCATCGGTGTCTCCACCCCCTCAGCGATCACCGTGATCCCAAGTTGTGTTGCCAACTGCACGATATTGCGCACAAGGATCTTTTTCTTCACATCCGTACAGATCGACTCCAGAAAAAAGCGATCGATCTTGATGATATCAGGCGTTGAGCGGTAGAGCATCTGATACCCTGAAACACCCACACCAAAATCGTCGATGGCAATGCTGTAGTTTTCTTCTTTATAGTGCGTGATTATCTCTTCAAAAAGAAGGGGATTTGAGATCTCATGGCGTTCTGAGATCTCAAAACAGATCGTCTCTTTTGCCAGCTTATATTTTCGAAGCAGTTTTGCCGTATTTCCTGCTGCATAGTTCGGCATAGCCAAAAGACGGTTGTCTAGGTTGATAAAGAGTTTGATATCGGCATGCCTGGGCAGATGCATAAACTTCTTGATCACCTTTTCACGTAAGACAAGGTCCATGGTATATAAGATATTCAGACTGTATGCCCGGTCAAAAAAAGCCGCTATGGACGCAAAGCCTATCTCTTCTACACCTCTTAACAAGGCTTCGACACCATAAAGCTGTCCGCTATGAATACTGACGATTGGCTGAAAGGCAATATCTAGTCTGTCTAAATACTCGATCCAGGTATGTTCTAATTCTTCCATTTGAGAATTCTATTGCATAGCGATTGCAAAAAGGTTACAGACTTAGCCCATCTCTTCAATTTGACTTTTAGCGGGATTATCCTACAATAATGCGATGGAACACCACCCTTTTGAACCGATCGTCTTTGCTGATTCGAAGATATTGATACTGGGCTCTTTCCCCAGTATCAAATCGTTTGAAAAGGGATTTTATTATGCCCATCCGCGCAACCAGTTCTGGCCGCTTCTGGCCAAGGTATTTGATGAGGATGTCTCGACCATCGATAAGAAGATAGCCCTGTGCAAGAAACATCACCTTGCACTCTGGGACAGTGCCAAAAGTCTCAAAAGAGAAAGCGGAAACTCAAGCGATCAAAACCTCAAAGAGATAGAAGTCAATGACTTCAGACAGCTCCTGCATACCTATCCTTCGATAAAGACCATCTTGTTTACCGGAAAAAAATCCGAGGCTATCTTTAATAGAGCCTATAAAGACCTGCCTGTCAAAAAAGCGTTACTGCCCTCTCCCTCACCGGCCTACGCCGCTATGAGTTTTGAGCAAAAACTTCAGATCTACAAAAAGCTTTTAAAATAACTCCCAGGGCGCAGACCAGAGCGAGAGCTGCTCTTTACATTCATCACTGCGAAAACGCTCACCTGTTTCCGGTATACAGACAAAAGAAAACGCTTCTGCATCAAGCGTGAAACGCAAAGCATAGGCATGCAGATAGCCACGTTCTTCCTGCTTCGCCTCATCCGAAGCCGCATAGCGGATATCCCCTGCAATAGGAGAGCCGAGGCTTTTAAGGGCTACACGTATCTGGTGGGTCTTTCCCGTATGAGGCTTGAGCAAGAAGAAGCGTTCGTGCGTGCGCAGTGCGGTGCTCACAAACTGGGTTATTGCAGGGTTTTCACTGGTACTCAGAAGTTTATATGAACCCCGTCTGGAAGTGCCCATATCCCCCTTGACCCAGCCCTGCTTTTTCTTTGGCTTGCGCATAGAGATCGCCAGATAGAACTTCTCTATCTTTCGCTCTTCAAAGCTTCGGCTCAATGTATTGGCAACCTCGCTTCTTTTTGCCAGGATCAGCAGACCCGATGTCATCTTGTCAAGCCTGTGCACACTGAAAAGCTGTTCCACACCCAGTTGTTTGCAAACCAGGACAACAAGACCGGGCCCGTCTTCACTGTGAAAGCTCAATCCTGCCGGTTTATTGACAAGAAGAAAGTCTTCGTTCTCAAAGACGATATCAATCTTCAAGACACCCTTTCTTTACATCGTCCAGGAACGCTAAGAATGCCTTGTCACTGTTTTGATCGATGGCTTCATACGTCTTATATTCATACTCTTTGACGATATTGTTAGTTATACAAATGCAGTCACTGGCATTGTGTTCATTCACACAACTCTGCATCAAAACTTCTCTCTGCTTCTCATCCCAAGTATAATACTTTGTATAAAAAGGGTAAAGCACCCAGATCGCAAAGCCTATCGCCAAGACGATATTGATGATGTATTCGCGTTTTTTTGTCTTAGCATACTTCCATGCATCATAAGCAATAAACAACAAAAAAAGAATCTCCAACCCGATGACGAACCAATCACTATCCATAAAATCAAACATGACAACTGTCTCCTTAAAGCCGAAATTATAGCCGAAGTTCATTATTAAAGAAAAAAACCCCTATAATTAGAAAATCAATATCTATACAAAGAGTTTTAAATGCTAAAATGGTTACTGGTCGTCGCTGTCGTCGCTGCTGTGTACTTCTTCTTTATCAAAAAGAAACCCCTTCCGAATGAAACACCGTCCAAGGGTAAAAAAGAGAACCTTGACGATGCCGACATGGTGGCATGCACAGCATGCGGGACCTATATCTCTTTGAACGAAGCACTCTTGCAAAACGGCGAATATTTTTGCTCAGATGATTGCAGAAAGGCCTAAATATGCTTTTATTTGGACATCCGCATATCCTTAACGAGAAGTTCTATCATGTCAACTCTATCGAAGCTATAGCCCATACCCCTTCAAACACCTGCCTGCTTTTTAGCTATGATGAAGAGGTATTTGAGCTTATTGAGCATGCCCGTGAGAATGACCTCTCCTTCGCACTTGACATCTCCAGCCTGACAGAGGCGGTCATCTCAGAAAATCTGGGAGCAAAATACCTCTTAGTCAATGACGAAATAGCAAAAAGTGTCCAAACAGCAGCAGATACCTACCTCTTTGACGCAAAGGTCCTTGTGCATATCAAAGAGGAAGACGAGATCGAGGCCCTTGCCGAAGAGGGCATCGACGGAGCAGTCTTTTCTGAAGCCATCATAAAGATTTCCTGACTCGTACCATCTAGGCACCCTGCCTTTTTAAACTCCTCTTTCACGGCAGGGTATGTTTTTTGCTATACTTAAGGCATGAAACCTCTACTCTTTGCTCTTGGCATCATGATCTTCTTCAGCGCATGTTCTTCCAGACCGCCGGCTCCCGCGCAATCTGTAACATCCCAACATTCCCCTATCGTTAAAAAACTCTATGCCCAATATAATTCATGGAGAGGCACGCCTTATGAATATGGCGGGCTTTCACTCGATGGTGTAGACTGCTCCGGATTTATCTATAAAAGTTATCGATCCGTTTTTAACATCACCCTTCCCCGCTCGACAAAAGGGCAGATTAAGAGAGGAAAGCGCGTCTATATCAATGAACTCTGCGCAGGGGATCTGATATTTTTCAAGACCGGATACAAGACCCATCATGTCGGTATCTATGTGGAAAATGGAAAGTTCATGCACGCATCGACAAGCCGCGGCGTCACTCTCTCAAGCATGAGAGACGGGTATTGGAGGGAACATTATTGGCAGGCTAGACGGCTATTGTAAAACTGCTATGTATAAACTCATCTTTCAACGCAAAACCGAGCTGAGCAAAAAGGTCTAAGAAGACCTCATCCAGCTGTGCTGTACATGTCACCTCTTTATTCAGAACAGGATGTACGAATGTAAGCTTGTGCGCATGCAGAAGAAGTCTGTGCGCATCATACTGCTCCCTGAAAAAGCGGTTATGCTCACCTCTGCCGTATTTGGTATCACCTACTATAGGGTGCAGAAGATGCTTCATATGGCGCCTTAGCTGATGTTTTCTTCCGGTCTGGGGTCTTAATGTGACCAACGAATACCGGGTTGTATCGTATCGGCCTACGGCAAAAGGAAGCTCCACCTGCGATATCGTCTCATACGAAGTCACCGCTTCCTGCGCTTCTTTATCCTGTTGGGCTTTTGCGTCCGTCATCTTGTCAAGGACCTCTTTGAGCGCGTAGTCTATTTCACCGCAATCCTTTGTATAACCGCGTACTATTGCCATATACTCTTTTTTGAATACCCTCTCCTGCATCTGTTCCGAGACAGCCCTGGCAACCTCTTTGCTCAGCGCGAAAAGGAGCACGCCTGATGTCGGCTTGTCCAGACGGTGCACCGGGTAGACATACTGACCGATTTGATCTCTTAGTATCTGGATGGCAAAACGCGTCTCATCTTTGTCGATCCAGGAACGGTGTACAAGAAGGTTGGAAGGTTTGTTGATGGCGACGATGTACTCATCCTGGTAGATGATCTCCAGTGTCTCAGCTTCCATGAGTTCAGACGATACGGCGTGCTATAGCAGGAGACAGACTTGTCAGGACTTCATATCCGATCGTACCGGCATACTCAGCAACTCTGTTGGCATCGTCAAAGACAAGCAGTGTCTCTGTACGGCTCTTATAGGTACTGTTGTCCATCGAGACACGGCCAAGAAGTTCATATCCATCGGGGGTTATGTAGTTGTTCGAAAGCGAACGCATCAGACCGTCGGCATAACCGATATCATAATTCGTGACCTCTGTCTCTTCCTTAGCCACAAAGGTAGCGTTGTACCCCAATCTCTCACCCTTTTCAAGCCGGCGGGAACTAATCTTGTCGGCA
>JBFEYG010000018.1:0-17108 GCA_041562275.1 Sulfurimonadaceae bacterium
AGCATTGGCGTATGTATTAGCAAATGATAGAGCAGTAACATCGTATTATAGTGCAGAAATGCTAGAAGGGATGAGTGATACGGCATATCGCCGTTTAAAACAAGATGGTATCGATGTTATTTTATATGCTCCTATTGCGACCGCCCAAACGTTTACGAATGCAATTGCGTATTTAGTATGTCGTTTTGATGAAAATACAGCCGATCAAAACTTTTTACGCCACAGTTTTGGCCTTGAAGTGGACACGCCTGCATGGGAGACACTTGTACAATCGTATGATGATGCCATAGCCCTTATACCAACAGTTGATCAAAAGCCTTACAGAACCCAAGATAGGAATCAAGAGGTCATCAAGCAAAGTATAGATGTCAAACATTACCATTTTGAGAATGAGAGCGATACAGACTTTGTCCTTCCTGCCAATAGAAAGTGGGCAGAAAAGATACGCGATAAATGGAAAAATATTTCTGATGTGGGCGGGTTTAATGCTTATCCGGTTGTGGGTGGAAAGATCATTCAAAGAGATGAATGTACAGAAGTGATAGATAAGTCTCAGTTTCACGAGAAAAAGTTGGCCGGCACGTATATTGAAGCGAATGAGAAAGATATGAAGATCGCCATCGCTACAGCAAAAGAAGACCCGGATGGATGGCGAAAACTATCCGCAGCGCAAAGACAAGAGGTCTTGATGGATGTGGCGCATGAGATACGTGTTGCACGCGCGGACCTTATTGGAGTAGCGGCTGCTGAAGTTGGAAAAGTGTTTACAGAGACCGATGTCGAAGTATCAGAAGCCATTGACTTTACAAATTTTTATCCTTACTCTGTGGCTAAGATGTCAGGGCTTACCGGAGTAGTGACCAGCGGTAAAGGGGTAGGGCTTGTTATCAGTCCGTGGAATTTCCCTATTGCTATTCCTGCCGGTGGGATAGCGGCGACACTTGCAGCCGGCAATACCGTCATCTTAAAACCTGCGGAAGACTCTATTTTATGCGGTTATAGACTCTGTCAATGTTTTTGGGACGCGGGAGTCAGTAAAAATACCTTACAGTTTATTCCCGGTCGCGGTTCTCTGGTCGGCGAACATATGATTCCAAGTCCCGATATAGATTTTACGATCTTTACCGGCGGTGAAAAAACGGCTTATAATATCATCAAGTCCCGTCCCGATATAAAACTAAGCGCTGAGACAGGCGGTAAGGATGCTACTATTGTCACGGCCATGGCAGACCGTGATCAGGCGATAAAAAATGTGGTTGTTTCCGCCTTTCATAATTCAGGTCAAAAATGTTCAGCTACCTCACTGCTTGTACTGGAACGTGAAGTGTATGAAGATGAAAGTTTTAAAAAGACGCTCAAAGAAGCCGTTGAATCACTTGAGACCGGTTCGGTCTGGGACTTTAAAAACCGTATAGGAACACTTTCAAATCTACCTTCAGGTGAGCTTGAAAAATCATTGGTGTATCTTGATGACGGTGAAGAGTGGCTGGTCAGACCATCTTACGCGGATAATGAAAACCCTTATATGCTAAGACCATCGGTAAGGTGGGGGACTTCAAAAGGAGACTTTTGTCATATGAATGAGCTTTTTGGTCCGGTTCTCTCAGTGATATGTGCAGAGGATCTGGATGATGCCATAGACATTGTGAATTCTACAGGATACGGGCTTACTTCAGGGATAGAGTCTTTGGATAAAAGAGAAGTCGATCACTGGAAAGAGAGAATTTTGGCCGGTAATTTGTACATCAACCGAGGAACTACAGGCGCGATAGTGATCCGCCAGCCCTTCGGCGGGATGCGAAAGTCTGCTATCGGTTCGGGTAAGAAGGCCGGTGGTTTCAATTATGTGGGTCAGTTTATGAACATACATTATAAAGAGACAAACCTGTATGAATCATGTTCAAGTGCTTATATAGACCAAATGCGTATCTTTCTGACTCGTGATACAGTATTTAATGACGAATGTGAATCTGCTATGCGTTATATCTGTCATTTTGCCCACTGGTATGAAGTGGAGTTCTTAAAAGAGCATGATTATGCCCATATCCGAGGTGAAAGTAATGTGATCCGCTATCTGCCTGTTAAGAGTGTCATGTTAAGACTGGAAGAGAATGACGCCCTTGATGAGATCATCACAACGATAATGGCCATAAAAATGATAGGGGCGCATATCTATATATCGATTCCTAAAAAATCAAGACGTGCAGAGTTCATCTGGCTGGAATCAAAACAAGCCTCCTTTATAGGCAAGGAAGACTCTTTTACGCGGGATGATGAAGATGAGGTGATAGCACTGGCGTCCAAGGCACAAAGACTAAGGTATCTAAGCCCTGAGAATGTACCAATGAGTGTGTATAAAAAACTTTCTTCTGCTGCGAGGTACATAGCCTCAGACCCTTTTGTCTCCCATGGAAGGATAGAGTTGATGCACTACTTTATCGAACAAAGTATCTCTAACTCCTATCATAGATATGGAAATTTGGGAATTCAAGGATTAAGTATTGAAGAGATATAGAATTAACGCTGTGTTGGAGTTAGTATATGAATGAGATAACTGAACCTTATAAACTGATACAAAATATTGTCGATGCAGTGGATGACCTTATTGTGATTATAGAACAGACCCGACCGATTTTAATGAACAAGGTTTGTTGCGATTTTTTTGGAGTGAGTTCTATTGAAGATTACGCACAAAACTTTGGAGCCTTTTGCAATAACTTTGTCCCTCATCCTGCCTATTTTAATATGAACAAGGTCCCTGAAGGAAAGACCTGGATAGAAGCGCTTAGTGAACTGGATGAAAAAGACAAGATAGTAAGCATACTTAACACCTTCCATGAACCGCGTGCCTTTAGTGTCAAGATTGATAATTCGCATCCTGCCTACACAGTGCTCAGCCTCAATGATATCTCGGCAAATCTGATCAAGCGTATTATGATTGAAAACGATGTCAGCATAGACAAAAGAAGCGGGGCTTATAATAAGGACTATCTTCTTCATACGGCAGAAATACTGCAAGATGGAGCTGCTTATAATGAAAAAGAGATAGGTCTGACGATGATTAAAGTCCCTCAGACACAAGAAGATACGTTGGGTGATTTGGTCAAGGATATCAAGGATGAGATACGTCAAACCGATATGTTGGTCAAATGGTCGTCGAATAAACTTCTTTTAGCTTACCTAATCGATAAAGAAGACAATGCGATTCTTTTAAGTAAAAAGTTGCAGGACTTGGTGTTAAAAGAGCGCTCAGGAGGAAGAGACTTCAATCTTTCTGTTACGCTTGTTAAGAAGAAAGAGAAGTTGGCAACGGCAATAAAGCGTTTAAACGAGGCCTTGGAAGAAGAGGGTCTAAATAAGTTGAAACTTATTTAAACCAGCCCTTGACCTTTTCAAATGCAGACTCAAAGGTACTTTCATGAGGTTTTGACTCTATTCCAAATGAGGCCTGGAGCTTTTCAAGAAGTTCTTTCTGCTCGTTGCTGAGACTGTTTGGATAGACGAGCTTGATCTGTGCGACAAGGTCGCCTTTTCCATGTCCGTGGACATCCGCCACACCTTCATTTCTGAAGTTGAACTGCGCCTTGTTCTTAGTCCCCTGCGTAAGTTTAAGCTCCAGCTCACCTGTTAGTGAAGGGATCTTTAGCGTCTCGCCCAGAACGGCTTGGGTAAAGAAGACGGGCACTTCGATGTAGATGTCGTTTCCATGGCGTACAAAGGTCTCATCTTCTTCCACCTGGAAGGTGACATAAAGATCGCCGCGTGAACCGCCTTTTCCTTTGTTCCCATGTCCGGAAACACGCAGACGGTTTTCACTGTCGATACCGGCAGGCACCTTGATCGTCACAGTGTCTTTGACCTCGGTGAAGCCCTGACCCTTACAGTCACCACACTTTTCTGCAACCTGTTTTCCTTCGCCATGACAGACAGGACAGGTCTGAGAAAAGGTCATGAACCCCTGTTTCATATAGACCTGACCCTGTCCCCCACATTGTGAACAGGTCTTGACCTTGCCATCTTTTGCCCCTGTCCCGCTACATGACTTACAGGAGTCTTTATATTTGAAGTCCAGTTCTTTTTCACAGCCGAAGACGGCTTCTTTAAAACTGATCCCCATATTCAGACCCAGATCGAGAGGATATTTTTCCTGATTGGCACTTCTGCGACGGCCCCCGCCGCCAAAGCCCCCGAACATCTCCTCAAACACGCTGCTAAGGTCGTCAAACCCTCCACGGCTTCCGCCACCGCCTGATCTTCCTTGAAGGCCTTCTTTACCATAACGGTCATAGATAGAACGCTGTTGGTCATCGCTTAATACCTGATAGGCTTCATTACAGAGCTTAAAGGTATGTTCTGCATCTTTGTCTCCGGGGTTTTTATCCGGATGATACTTTTTTGCCATTTTTCGATAGGCTTTTTTGATCTCTGATTTATCTGCGGATTGTGTGATCTCTAAAATTTCGTAATAGCTTAATTCTTCCATAGTTATATATACCCAAAGTAGTAATTTTTTTGAAATTATAGCAACTTTTAAAGATATAATACAATTATGAGATACATAACCTATATATTTTTGATTACTTTCATGTTTTTTGGCTGTACGCCAAAGCCCACTGCCAAGCTAGAACCGATAAGTTACGGAAAGTATCATGAAGTTGCTTTTTCAAGTATACCTTCATGGGAAGAGGAAGATTTTGACAGAGCTTTTGCTGTTTTTGAAAAGACCTGTGCTCGAACGGCCCGTCAGGATCTTTTTAAATCCGTGTGTGCAAAAAGCAAGGAAAAAGTAGACCCTAAACGTTTTTTTGAAGAGAACTTTACCCCTTTTGTCTCTTTGTCACAAGATTCATTGGCAACGGGGTATTTTGAACCGACACTTGAAGGCTCCTTGGTACAAAGCAACAGTTATCCGTATCCTGTTTACGGAAAACCCGCAGACCTGATGAAGATAGAGATCATTCCAAGCTATCAAAAGTACATTTCAAGACCCCTAAGGGGACGTCTGGTCGATGGGAAGATAGAACCGTATTACAGCAGAGAAGAGATCAATGACAATGTCCTGCAGGAAGAGCCTCTGTGCTATGTGAAGGATAAGGTCGATCTTTTTTTCCTACAAGTGCAAGGTTCAGGCCGCGTTGTATTTGATGATAATACTACGCTTTGTCTGGGGTATGCAGATCAAAACGGTCATCCTTATGTTTCTATCGGAAAAGAGATGATCAAAAAGGGATTGATATCCAAGGAAGAGGTCTCTTTGGAATCCATCCGGCAATATCTGCATGCTAACCCTGCCCAAGCGGATACTATCTTGGAACTCAACCCGAGTTATGTCTTCTTTGAAAAGCGGCCGAACGCGGCAAGCGGTGCTTTGGGTGTTCTTTTGGAGGAGGGGCGTTCTATAGCTGTGGACAAAAAGAACATTCCTTTAGGTATGCCTGTGTTTATCAGTACAAAAGAGCCCTTAAGCGGTGAGAAGTTTGAACGGATCGTCTTTGCCCATGACACGGGCGGAGCGATAAAAGGCGAAGCCAGGATCGATATCTTTTTCGGTTCGACTCTCAAGGCAAGAGAACAGGCCGGAAAGATGCAGGACAGACTCACGATGTGGATCTTGGTGCCGAATGATTATCTGGGTCAAAGCAATGACAAGGTAGACTCATACTTATGAAACGCGGATTGGAAAAGTTTAATATTTTAGTAGAAGCATTGGAATCTTTGCCTACGATCGGAAAGAAATCGGCGACAAGGATGGCTTATCATATGGTCATGCAGGATAACTTTGCAGGGATGAAGATCGCGCATGCCATAGAGAATGCTCTGGGCTGTCTGCGAAAGTGTGTCGATTGCGGCGGATTGTGCGAAGACGAGCTCTGCGGTATATGTGCGGATGAAGGCAGGGACAAGTCCGTCTTGTGTGTGGTGGAAAATGCGAAGGACATCCTTACGATAGAAGAGGGCGGTTTCTTTGAAGGGCGTTATTTCGTCTTGGAGAACCTTGACCATTTTGACAAAAGCCATCTGGTAGATATGGTAAGCTCTGGCGTCAAAGAGGTGATCTTCGCATTGACCCCTTCCATAGCAAACGATGCCGTTATGCTCTTTATCGAAGACAAGTTAAGCATGTGCGATGTAAATTTCACACGTATTGCTCAGGGGGTTCCTACGGGTGTCAGCCTTGAAAATATCGATTTGCTTTCATTAGGCCGAGCCATAGAAGATAGGGTGAAAGTATAATGCAAAGTCCATTCAGTACAATGATTGTTCTATTGTTTGGCCTATTTCTCTTAGCCGGATGCAGTATGTCTCCGCAGCATGCCTATGCCGTGAAGACGGCGGATTACGGACAGTGCCGTTCACTTGAAAAAGACGAAAGGATCCGTTACAAAAAAAGGCCAGTCAGTTTTGTTTGTGAACAGAGGCATATACTGTATGGAAAGCCTTATAAAAGCCAAGACGAGTGGTATTTTAAAGCAGGCACCTATGATGAAGGTGAAAAAATTAAAGAGGCTGCACCGACGAAGGTAGAGAAGATACTGCATGATATCTGTCAGATCCAAGGAAGTTACGGGACGGGCATCGAAAAGATACGCAAGTTTTATTTCAATACAAAACTGCAGCAGTGCATGCCTTTTATCTGGAGCGGAAAAGAGGGGATGGCTCCCTTTGACTCACAAGACATATGCGAGATGAATTGTTACTATTAAGGCAAAGCTCTTGAGGCATTCAATCAGTATTGAAAACTCTCTTTCATATGTTTTTGAATACCTTCGAGTGTATATTTACTTTCGGTAAAGTAGTCGTTTGCAAGTACCCCCTGTCCCAACAGCATATCCGCACCATCTTTATAGGTGATGTCCATCTTCTCACAAAGCTGTAAGAAAGGCGTGCGTTTTCCATAGATCGCATCAGCTGCATAATGCGTCTGTTTTAAAAGAGGTGTAAGCAGTTCAATTGGAGCAGGGTAGTTCTCATCGCTCAGTCCTGCAGAAGTCGTATTTACGACCAGGTCATATGCTTCCGGCTTAAAGTCTTCCCAGTCATAAGTTCTGAAACCGGCTTCTTTAAAATAGGCAAGGTTTCCCTGGCTTCGGTTAAGTACACTTACCTCGTATGAGTGTGATTTGAACTTTTTGGCCAATGCTTTTGCAGTACCGCCCGCACCGATGATCAATACCTTGCGGACATCTTTAAAGGCTTCGATGGCGAACAAGAACCCGTCTGCGTCGGTGTTATACCCTATAAGTCTGCCGTTTTCATTGACAAGAGTGTTGACGACACCGATCTCCTTGGCAAAACCGCGTACTTCATCACAGGCATCAAAGGCTGCTTCTTTATGGGGAACAGTCACATTCGCACCGTGGAGTCCTAACTTGAAAAATGTCTCCTTGAGCCGGCTTCCGTCTTCGAGGCGGACACGGGTATAGCATCCTTTAAAGCCCAGCTTTTTAAAGACATGGTTGTGCATTAAAGGAGAACGGGAGTGGCTGACAGGGTTTCCAAATATAGCAAAAAGTCGGTTTTCATTCATTGTTTTTTCTTTTTTAAAGGTCTGTGCATATCCTTATAGTGTACACAGACGCATCATATTTTTGTTTCATTTTCGGATTATAACATCTTTACTTTTCATTAACTCTGGGGTTACTTTTGATTTGTCAAAGGGGGATATCATAACAAAATAGAGTGAAGGAGCAGACGATGAAACTGTTTAATAATTTATCCTGGTTTAAACCAAAAGAGACGGATGGCATACCGGTCGCTATAGACAAGTATACAGTTATAGATATGAAAGACTCAAACAACCCGCATGAAGCTAAAATAAATAATGATCTTCAGCATACTCCTGATGTTGTCGATCGCCGTGTGGTGATGATGTACGAAAAGAAGTTCAGAGAAAAGTTTGCAAAGCTGGGGAATCTTCACCAAAGGTGTCCTTATTGTGCTAAAGAGTATAAGTCCTTACATCTGGGTGAGAAAAAATGCGGTGAATGTAAACATACTTTTTTAGTGCAAAAACGGGTACAGGATATGGGTACGGCAGCTTTTAGGATAGAGCATAAGAGACAGTTTGAGAGTCAGTGGAAAGCAGCAAGTGACATCAAGAAGTTTAAGTTCTATCTGGCAAATGAGTATGACTACATCGCCAGTCAGTTGAAAAGACAGGGCAAAAAGTATATTGTAGAGAGCGATGTCATGCATTCCTTGCTCAATGCCTATGGAAAGAACTCCTTGTCAAATGGTTATTATGCCTTATATGCTGCCTTTCTTTTCCATAAAGCAGAATTAATGCGAGGCGAACAGCGTTTTGCGGAAGCTTTGGTCTATTATTTTTATGTGTACTTTCTGCATACAAATGGAGTAGACAATCAAGCGGGTTTTAAAGCAAACTACATAATGAATACAGAACTGAAAGAACGTATAGCAGAACTATTGGACCTCGGCGAGATCCAGACGACAAAGGCAAAAGACCTTTTTGACTATGCGATAATGCATCTGAACAAGTTTAATCCGTCTTCTTTTCCACTGAGTGCGCATAAAAGCTACAGTTTATTGATCAAAGAGTTCAAGCTGCATGATGAACAAAAGCGAGGTGTAAAACCCATGCGTTCATTTGTCTTGTATACGAACAAGGCTAGCTAAGCAGCTTGGCCACGCCTTGCAGTCCTACGATTCTGTCTCCTTCAAACATCGGCTTCTCTTTTATCAGCAAGATATGCTTAATATAGCTCTTATCATAGACTTCTATCTTGTAAGGTTCCTGTTCTTTTCCCTGCAAGGCTCTGTAGGTATATCTGATCATCTCTTTGTTGAGCGGACTGGCGGTAGCGTAGGACATATAATCCGATTTGAACTCTTGTGAACTCAGTCCCAGAAGGCGAGTGATATTGTCACTGATATAGGTGATATTCCCATCTTTGTCATGGGTGTAAAAGTAATAGGGATTGTTGTCTTGTTCAATGAACTCTTTAAAGAGGATAGAGAGGCGTTCATCTGTTGTCATATTTAAAAGTGCTGCACCAAGCCCGTCATAACAGACTGACGGCTTAAGCCTGCTTCCTTAGATCATCCAAGGAGCTAAGCAGTGCACCCAGTTTGTTTTTAACTTCCAAGTATTCCAGTTCAGGAATCGAGTCCGCTACCACACCCGCACCCGCCTGAAAGACAATGCGATCGTCTTTGATCATCGAGGTACGAATAGTGATGGCCGAGTCCATGTTCCCGTCAAATCCAAAGTATCCGATAGAACCGGAATAAAATCCGCGTTTTATTCCTTCATATTCGGCAATGAGCTGCATAGCACGTATCTTTGGTGCCCCGGTCATCGTTCCTGCGGTAAACGTAGCTGCAAAAAGATCAAACATATCTCTGTCATCGTCAAGTTCGGCAATGACATCGGTGACCATATGCATAACATGCGAGTATCGTTCAACATGCATCATATCATGGACTTTGACCGTTCCTGTCTTGGCAACGCGGCTGACATCATTACGCCCCAAATCGATAAGCATCAAGTGCTCTGCACGTTCCTTGGGGTCATTCAGCATCTCTTCTTCCATCTCCATATCTTTGGCCAATGTTGCACCGCGCTTGCGGGTTCCTGCGATAGGACGAAGCAGAAGTTCGCCGTCTTGAAGACGTACCATGACCTCGGGAGAACTTCCGACGATAGAGAAGTCCTCAAACTCCAATAAGAACATATACGGAGAGGGGTTCTTTGTACGCAGTATTCGATAAAAACTAAACGGGTCGACCTTAGCCCGTTCCGTGTAGCGGTTTGCCATCAGGATCTGAAAGACATCACCGCTTTTGATCATCTCTTTAGACTTGGCGACCATCTCAAAAAAGGTCTCTTTGGAAAAAGCGAAAGTGCCCTCAGACTCCGAGGTGGCAGGCTTAAGAGGGATGAACTCATAGGCAGACTTCAGTTCTGTTTCAATCGCCTCGAAACTGTCTGCCATCTCCTGTAAAGAACTGACCAGTGTGATCTGGTGTGTCTTGTGCGAGTAGACTACGATTAGCTTAGGTCGAACAAGATCAAGATCGGGTGTTTCAAGTTCATCTTTAAGTGCATCCATGGTTGACTGCAAAACTGGTTCAAAGACCTTGACCATGTCATAGCCTATGTAACCGATAAAACCGTCGATATAACCGATCCCGAGCTCTCGGGTCTTCTCTCTGTAGGCTTTCTGATCGATATTCTTGTAGTACGACTTTAAAAAGGTAAAAGGGTCTTCGTCGAGTGTCTTGGTCACTGAAGATGCATCGGTATAGCGGGTGATATTGTCTTTGTAGCTAAGGCGTTCTTGCGCACCGATGATGATGAAACTGTAGTTTCCCTCACTGCTTCCGGCACTTTCAAAGAGAAAGGAGATCTCATCTTTGAAGTGGGCCTTGAGTTTGTGGTACACCGCGATGGGTGCAAATTGATCGAGAATAAATTGAGAAGAGTGTACCAAAAACTATATCCTTGAAAGAAATGCGCCCGGCTCGATCTTGCTGCGAACGGACGGTAGGTCTTTTCTGGCAGCCTTGTCGGTAGCGTATGGTCCGACAAGTACTTTTGTCATGCTGACTCCGTTGACCGTAGTGTCATGGATGATATAGCTGTAACCGCTGTTTGTGATCTTTTGAAGAAATTTCTTGTCCGGTGCAAAACGGCCGAATGAACCGACTTGGATGTAATATCTACCGCTAACTGCAGGTTTCGTCTCCGCTTTTTTGACACTTTTCTTCACCGTAGGCTGCTCTACGCTCTTGGTCACTTGCTTAGGCTCTTCTTTTACAGGTTTTTCATATTTGGCAGGTACGATGACTTCGGTCTCTTCTTCTACCATCTCGTCCGGACCGGCGATAAGCTCGCTGTTTTCACTCTGCTCTTTTATTTTCTTGGCGACATTGTCAAGACTCTCTTCTTCATTGACGGCTTCATCGATAGCCATAGGCTCAAAAAGAGGATCGTCCTCGACAGGCGATTGGACCTGGTTGGTCTGAGGAGGTTCGATAGGCTGAGGAAGGTTGGAAGTACCGCCGGAGTTGAGACTGCTCATGATCACAACAACGATGATCAGAAGGATCGCCAAAGACGCAACCGCAAGCATAAGCTTCTTTATACCGCTATTGCCGCTGTTTCTGTTTAAGATAATGTCGTTTAATTCGTTTTTCTCATCCATACCAAAGATCCTTTATAAATGTGAGTTATTCATGATTAAGCATTTTTTATGCCTAAGTTTAATTATTGCTATTATACATAGTTTAGAGGAAAAAAGTAACCGATTGGTTTGGAAACTTTGTATTTTAGTAGGGTTGGGGAGTTTTGAGTGGCTGAAGTTGTTTTTTCATAGTGTAGGTAACGGGGGCGCGCATGTTCAAACCGCGCCTCCATTGCACAGGGCACGTTCACTTGTCCGTGCTCACATATGCTTTGACCAAGAGGCTCCGCGCTCTTTGGCGTAGACCTCTTGGGGGATATTTAGGATGTTGTATTCAAGCGGCAGGTCCTGAGTGGGGAATACTCTCCACTGTTTTGGCATCTTGGCAGCAAGTTTCATAGAGATGAGTTTAGCGAGCTGATAGGCCTCTTGGAGGTCAGTGTGGCCTTTATGGATGTAGACATGCAGATGACCCGGTGTCTTTGTCTCAAAGGCGGTGAAGTTGATGTAGCCTTCTTCACGAAGAAGAAGCTGGGCGCGGTGGTAAAAACGTTCAGGGTCACGTCCATTGTAGTCGATCACGATGTTTTCGACCTTGTCTCTTGAGTTAATAAGAGAGTGGGCGACAGTGATCTCACCCTTGATATGCTGGTTGATAACCTGCTGGTTAAGCGGTTTGTTTACTTTTTCATATTTGTTGTAAAAGGTCCGACCCTTATAGGATATCTTATCGACAACGGCATCTGACTTGACCCAGTAGTGATCAGATACCATCTTGATAAGTTTTAAATCCATTGCTGTCACGGGTGACTCCTGCTAATACTCTTTAGTATGTTGATTGTGTGTATATAATAAACTGTTTAGCAAGTTCTGTCAACTCTTTTTTGACCTTTGCTTGAACTTCTGTGTTATTGACGTCATCCAAGACATCTGCCATACGGTTTGCAATGATCTCAAACTCTTTCTCTTTCATACCGCGAGAGGTCAATGCAGGAGAGCCTACACGGATACCTGATGTTACGAACGGAGAACGGGTCTCGCCCGGAACGGTGTTCTTGTTAACAGTGATACCGGCATTGCCTAGAGCAGCGTCAGCGTCTTTACCCGAGAACTCTTTGTTCAAGAAAGATACCAGTACAAGGTGGTTGTCCGTTCCGTCACTGACGACATCATATCCACGTTTGATCAGTACATCGGCAAGTACGGTAGCATTAGCTTTAACCTGCTTTGCATAGACTTTCCATTCATCAGAAAGGTTGTACTTGAATCCGACAGCTTTGGCAGCGATAACATGCACAAGCGGTCCGCCCTGAAGACCCGGGAAGATAGCAGAGTTGATCTTCTTTGCTATCTCTTCGTCATTTGTCATGATCATACCGCCGCGAGGACCAGCAAGGGTCTTGTGGGTAGTTGTTGTGACAACGTCAGCATAAGGGAATGGGCTAGGGTGCTCACCCGCACATACCAGACCGGCGATGTGTGCGATATCGGCAAAGAGGATAGCGCCAACTTCATCTGCGATCTCACGGAACTTTTTAAAATCGATCTCTCTTGCGTAGGCAGATGCGCCACAGACGATGATCTTCGGCTGTGTGATCTTTGCGATATCTAAAACACGCTCGTAGTTGATACGGCCGTCAAGTTCAACACCGTAAGTAAACGATGAATAGTTCTTGCCCGAAAAACTTGGCTTTGAACCGTGTGTCAGGTGACCGCCATGAGAAAGGTCCATACCAAGGATCTTGTCGCCGGCTTTTAGCAGTGCAGCATATACCGCGCCGTTTGCCTGAGAACCTGAATGCGGCTGTACGTTTGCATAGTTACACGAAAAAAGTTCGCATGCTCTGTCTATTGCAAGCTGCTCGACTTTATCAGCGTATTCACAACCGCCATAATAACGCTTGCCCGGATAGCCTTCGGCATACTTGTTTGTAAAAACAGAACCCATAGCCTGCATAACAGCCGGCAGTGTAAAGTTTTCTGATGCGATCATCTCCAAGTGCTCTGACTGACGTTCTACTTCTTGTTCACAGTATCCGAATACTTCCGGATCGAATGTTTGTAAATTACTGGTGTTCATTTTAGTTTTCCTCTTCTTGAATTTTATTTTCTGACTCTTCGATCGCTGCTTCTTCCGCTTTGCTCAAAGGCTTCATAGCAGGGAAAAGAAGTACATCTCTGATCGTATGTTGGTTGGTAAGCATCATGACAAGTCTATCGATACCGATTCCCTGACCTGCTGTTGGTGCCATTCCGTAGGAAAGGGCTTTGATGAAGTCCTCATCCATCTCATGGGCCTCGTCATCACCGCACTCTTTGGCATCGACCTGACCCTGGAAACGCTCATACTGATCGATAGGATCATTAAGTTCCGAGAAAGCATTGGCGATCTCTTTTCCGGCGATGAAGAGCTCAAAACGCTCCGTGATAGCCGGGTTTTCGTCCGAACGGCGCGCCAACGGAGAGATCTCGACCGGATATTCCGTGATGAAAGTCGGATTGATCAGTTTGGCTTCGACAAACTCGTCAAAGAGTTCGGCCTGAAGCTGTCCGAGGTTCATCTGCTCATTCACATCGATATGCTTCTCTTTCAGGTAAGAAATGATCTTTGCTTTGTCGTAGACGATATCTTCGGGAACGCCACCGATCTGAGAAAGAGACTGAATAAGAGGGATCTCTTTAAAGTCATTGAAATCGATCTCGAGATCTCCGTAAGGAAGTTTTTTAGGACGGTCAAGGTGTTCAAAGAGATAGTCGAAAAGCTCTTTGGTGATCTCAATAAGGTCTTTATAAGTCTTGTAGGCCCAATAGAACTCGATAGAGGTAAACTCTGGATTATGCGTCGCATCCATACCTTCATTTCTAAAGTTTCTGTTGATCTCGAATACCGCTTCAAACCCGCCTACGATAAGACGTTTAAGGTAAAGTTCCGGTGCGATACGAAGGTATCTGTCAATGCCGAGTGCATTATGGTGGGTAACAAATGGTTTTGCATTCGCTCCGCCTGCGATAGGGTGCATCATCGGTGTCTCGACTTCCAAGAAACCTTTTTCTTCGAAGAAGTGGCGGATCAAGGAGATGACTTTTGAACGTACTTTGAAGGTCTTTTTGACTTCAGCGTTCATGATAAGGTCAAGGTAACGCTGACGATAACGGGCCTCTTTATCCGTCAGCCCGTGATACTTCTCAGGAAGAGGAGCAATGGCTTTTGTCAGGATCTTGAGTCTATTGACATGCAAAGAGAGCTCACCCTGGTTCGTGACAAAAGGATAGCCTTCGACTTCGATGATATCACCGACTTCGATCAGTTTTTTGATCTCGTTGTAAAAGCCCTCCGGAAGATTGTCCCGTGCAAGATAGACCTGTAATATCCCGCTCTCGTCTTCGATCTTTAAAAAGCTTGCTTTCCCCATAAGACGGTATAGTTTGATCCGTCCTGCTACGATGTAGCTGCGTGACTCGGCACGCTTGTCTTCCATGTGTTCCACATCCGAATTGATGTTAGTGAATTTTTCGATACTGGTATTACGTTCTGAATCGTTACGGTAAGGATTAAGACCTAGCTCTTTTAGCTTCTGGGCTTTTTCGATTCGTTGTTGAACGTATTGATTCTTAAATGGCAATATAAAGTCCTTTTATGTTGATAACTGATGTTTATTTGTTTTGGCAATCGTTGCAGATACCATAGATCTGCATGGAGTGGTCGGTCATCTTGAACCCGAATTCATTTGCGATCTTATGCTGACGCTTTTCGATCTCTTCATCCACAAATTCGATGATGTTTCCGCATTCGGTACAGATCATGTGGTCATGATGGTCTTTGGCACCCAGTTCATATTTTTTCCCCTGAACACCAAAAGAGAGAGAAGTGACAATGTCCGATTCCTCGAGGCGTGATAGTGTACGGTAGATGGTGGCAATCCCCGTCTTGAGCTCAGGATGTTGTTTTTGGATCAGTTGATGCAGTGCTTCCGGAGTAAGGTGTTCGTCACTGTTATAGAGTGTCTCGAGTATAACCTCTCGTTGGATGGTGAACTTCTCTCCGTTTTTTTTCAAGAGGGCTTTGAACTCTTCTAAAAGCTTCTCATATTCAATCGTACGTGATGTAAAGGTCTGTTCGCTCATTTCTTCTCCGTAGGTAATGATATATTGCTCTCTTGCAATTGTTTGTTGACGGCTTTGATCACCGCTTCTTTCTCTTCTTTTGCACTCTCCATTATCTTTTTGGCGGCTTCGTCATGCAAGATGTCTTTTGCCCCTTCGACGCCTTTATCAATGCTCTTGTTGATGTCGTTTGCCATCTCTTCACCATCGATATGCATGATGATACGCCCTGTCTCGACTAGAGCAGGAAACATGAAACTGCCTTCCATGTCGAAATTGTCTCTGACGGCTTTAAAGTTATAGACAGCATAGACAATAACGGATGCAATAAAGAAAAATTTACCGCTTCCAAAGACAAAACCAAGGATCTTGTCCATAAGACCCAGTCCGCTCATCTTAGAAAACTTTTTAAACAGGATCCCGACACCGATCATCGACCCCCAAAACAGAGCCAGGGTGACAAGAAAACCGAGAAAACTTATCGCAGCGGGACTTTCGAACTTGAAAATCGCTTCACTTAAAAGCGTACCTACATCACTGGCAACTCTTGAACCGACAAAGATACCGCCTATGATTCCGATAAGACCGAAGAGTTCTTTGAAAAACCCGTTCAGGATACCTTTTAAACCAAGAAGTAAAATAATACTGCCTACAACTAAATCAAATATACTAAAATCCATCTCTTCTTATCCCGTTACTAATTGGTCTTTGCCAATTGATTTGGCTTGGTATAAGGCTGCGTCGGCACGTTCGATGAATGACTCGACATTATCATCCTCTCTCAGTCCTGTAGAACCTATGCTCAGTGTTATTTTGATATGGTGTTGTTTGTACAAAAGGGTGTTTGAGCGCACGCCGTCCAAAAGACGTTGAGCCACTTTCTCACAAGAAAGGTTTGTCGAACGGCTTAGGAGGATAAGAAACTCTTCGCCCCCAAAGCGAAAGACCTTGTCACCGTCACGGATGGAACTGTTGATAAGTTTGGACAAGAAGATAAGTACACGGTCTCCGGCAAGATGCCCGAAAGCGTCATTTACTACTTTAAAATCATCAATGTCCACGAGCAGTATATGGGCGTCAATATCTTTATTGCGGCTCTCGCATAATGAACCGAGATAACTGTCTAGGGCACGGCGGTTAAAGGTGCGTGTAAGCGGATCGAGATTGGACCTCTTTTCCAAGACAGCGATCTCTTGATACAAAGCACTGATCGTCTCATTCGCTTTGCGCATCTGTGCTTCGACCTGATCATGTACATCGCTGAAACTCTGCATGATCTTGTTTGTCTCTTCGATGTCTTTTTTTGAAGACTCGGAGATGATCCTTTGCTGTTCTTTGTTGATACGTTCAACAGACTCTTTCGTCTGGGCATAAGAGTCTATGCTTTCTTTGGCAAGGTTCTTATACTCGAGTTCTAGGTTTTTGTCTGGTGAGTGGAGGTTTAAAGGGCTCGTTTGTTTGTCTTGCAGGGCTTTTGCAAGACGGTGCAGGTCATCGATGATGACCTGGGGAGCGTAATCACCCTGGACGTGGAGCTTTTCGATTATAGCCTGGTATGCAGAGGTGATAATCTCTTCAGCTTGAATTTTGTCCACGTAAAACAATCCTTATTTTGAATGTTGAATTATACGTATTTTAGCATAAAAGAAGCTTTTGTCTCATGTTTAGCCGTATTTTAGGTAGCTTCAGGTACTATTTGCGCCATTATTTTATGTGCAGCTATTTATACACTATATGTACGAGCACAGATACGAGGAAAATATGAGCAATTGGAACCCGTCTAGCTGGAGAGATTTCCCAATCAAACAACAGCCGACTTATACGGACACAGACCATCTGAAACGTGTCACACAAAAA
>JBFEYG010000019.1:0-16541 GCA_041562275.1 Sulfurimonadaceae bacterium
CCGAGTGTTATATCAACGGGATGAGTACTTCTTTGCCGCCGGATGTTCAGCGTGATATGATCCACTCTGTCAAAGGGATGGAAAATGCCAGAATAGTACGCTACGGCTACGCTATCGAGTATGACTATATCAATCCGACAGACCTGAGACATTCACTTGAGACCAAAAAGATCAAGAACCTCTATCTCGCGGGTCAGATCAACGGAACGACAGGGTATGAAGAAGCCGCAGCCCAGGGGCTTATGGCAGGTATAAATGCGGCCTTGGCCAATCAGGGAAAAGAGCCTTTCATCCTGCGCAGAGACGAGGCTTATATCGGGGTGATGATAGATGATCTTGTGACCAAGGGGACGAAAGAACCTTACCGTATGTTTACCTCGCGCGCAGAATACAGACTGCTGTTAAGAGAAGAGTCAGCTGACCTTCGTCTGAGTGATTACGGGCATGCTTTTGGTTTGCTTTCAGATGAGGTCAAAGCCGATGTCGATCTGAAAAAAGCACAGATAGCCGAAGGGGTCAGGTATTTGAATGAAAACGAGTGCACCCCGAGCAAAGAGTTTTTGGAACTCTTATCGGAGATTGACGAAGATAAGATAACGGATAAGACACTTGCTATCAATATAGCTGCGAGAAAAAGCTTTGATCTTCAGAAGCTTCTGAGACTCGAACCGCGTATAGCGAAGTTTGACGCTTACGTCCAAAACCAGATCATGATCGAAGCTAAATACGCACGTTATATCGAAAAACAGCTCAATGACATCGAAAAGATGAAAAAACTTCTGCATGTGAAGATCCCGGAAGGCTTTGATTTTAGAAGTGTCAAGGGGCTCAGCAATGAGATGGTCGAGAAGTTTGAGAAGTTCAACCCGCCGACACTTCAAGCTGCTTCGCAGATATCGGGTGTTACGCCTGCCGCCGTCGAGATCTTGCAGATCTACATCAAGATGGGTAAGCGAAAACAGTAGTGCAACAGTCTATGGCAGATGCTGCTGTGGACACAGAAAAGAAGTACGCGGATAAAAATACGTTTATGAACAGTTCGCGGATTATCAAAGAGATTTTTTCTGCGCCTTGAAAATTGAACAATGCAAGAACTGGATGAAAGCATCTTCGAGAAAATACCACATAAAATCAAGCGCTTGATTCAAAAGTGTAAATAAAGCGGAATTTATTTAAAAAGCTTCGGATTAATTCTTTATTAAATCATAATCCAGTATTATCATTCAGTTAATTTTTACAACAAGTATCTAAAATTTATATATTGCTTATAAAGTGTAGAGACTTACAGACATGAAAAGTGAGATAAAATGGAAAAATCAAGCAGACGAGGGTTTATGGGCAAGGCATTCGGTGCTGTTGCCGGTGTTGGAGCTGTCGGTTCTTTAATCGCCATGAAGCAATCTTGGGATCCGCTTCCAAGTGTTAAGGCAGCAGGATTTACGGAAGTCGATCTTTCTTCTATGGAAGAAAACAAGCTTGTTGTAGAAAAATGGCGTGGGAAACCGATCTTTGTCTTAAAAAAGACAGCAGAGATGGTTGCGGCTCAGAGTAAAGAAGAGTCGGCTCGTGATGTCATTGTCGATGGTGCCCACTTTATGATCACTATCGGTCTGTGCACGCATCTGGGTTGTATCCCGGCGTACAGAGACGCTAAAAAAGACTTCTTGTGTGCCTGTCACGGAGGAGAGTTTAATGCCTCGGGTATTCAGACAAAGTCACCGCCTCCCTCACCGCTTGTTATACCTCCATTTAAGATAATGGGTAAAACGGTTTTATTGGGTGAAGAAGGTCCTGAATATCAAAAAATGAAAGCTGACGGCGTCGTCGCTTAAGGGAAGGGGAATAAATGGCACATTTTGAAAAAGCAACCAGTGTTAAAGATTGGCTGAACCAGCGTTTAGCTATTGAAAAAGTTGAAAAAGTCATGGCGTCCGAGTATTGGATTCCAAAAAACATCAACTTCCTTTGGGCGATGGGTATGGTACTGGCGATCACCTTTGCTCTGCTTTTGGTTTCGGGCATCTTTTTGCTGATGTATTATCAGCCGAATGTCGAGACGGCCTTTGACAGTGTCAACTACACTATCATGCAGGAAGTCGGTTTTGGCTGGTTATGGAGACACATCCACGCGGTAGCTGCGTCAGTGGTCTTTCTTATTATCTATATCCACATGCTGACGGGGATCTATTACGGTTCATACAAGAAAGGCCGTGAGATGATTTGGATCTCAGGGATGCTTCTGTTTGTGACCTTCTCTGCCGAAGCATTTTCGGGCTATATGCTTCCATGGGGCCAGATGTCTTACTGGGCAGGTATGGTTATCACCAATCTTTTCTCTGCAGGTTCTTTGGAACTAAACGGTGTGGTCGAGTGGATCCGTGGGGATTATGTTCCGGGTCAGGCATTCTTGAACCGTTTCTTTATGCTGCATGTGCTTTTGTTGCCATTGGCGATCATTGCGCTTATCGGTATCCACTTTGCGGCACTTCGTATTCCTCACGTCAATAACCAAGACGGCGAAGAGATCGATTTTGAAGCTGAGTCTAAAAAATATCTGGACGGCGACAAAGCGGGTTCCAAAGTCATCCGTTTTGCTAATGACTTTATGTCCAAGGATATGTTCGTTGTTTCTATATTTTTGATGTTCTTCTTCTATCTGACTTTCTGGAACTACGGTTTCGCGATGGACCCTGTCAACTTTGATCCTGCAAACGGTCTTGTTACACCGGCGCATATCTACCCAGAATGGTATTTCCTTTGGTCTTATGAGATCCTTCGTCCGTTCTCAAAGGATGTCGGATTAATCGCGTTTGCTATCGCACAGGTGATCTTCTTTCTGCTTCCGTTCATGGACAGAAGCCCGAATGTCGCTCCGGCAAACCGCCGTGGTCCGTTCGCTGTATGGTTTTGGATAATGGTCGTGGACCTTATCGTCCTGACAGCTATGGGTAAACTACCTCCTGAAGGGGCATGGAATCTTATCGGTCTTGTCGCTGCACTGGTGTTTTTTGCCTTATGGATCGCACTTCCGTTTATCACTAAACTAGAAAAAAAACTGTAAGGGACAATAGATGAAAAAAGAACTGTTTATTTTAAGTGTTGTTGTTGCCTTTTCACTTTTGACATACTGGCTTGTCGAACCTTTTGCACATTCGCAGATGCATCCGCATGTCGAAAGCGAAGGATTCCAATATAACGGAAGCTCTGATATTGCAGAAGTCGACAACAAAATAGCTCAGATCAGAGAGGCTATAGCCGTTGAAAAAGCAAAAGAAAAGCCGGATACTAAAAAACTGGGTATGCTTGAAGCTGACATGACAACAGCTGAGCAGAGACGTGACACCAAGAAAGCATTCTGGGCAGATGTCGAACGTATCGCAAAGCTTGAAGGTGACGCTACAGCCGGTGAAGCAACGTATGATGCGGGTTGTACAGGGTGTCACTTCGGAGGCAGTGTCTCCATGGGCGGTGTCGTTCCTCCAGATCTGGAGACATCGGGAGCATTGTACGATCGTAATTACCTGATCGGATTGATCAAAGATCCGGCAATGGCATCTAATGTCGATCACAAGTTCTCCATTGTTCGAAGCCACCAGATGGACAGCGTCAAGTATATGGTGACGGAAGACCAGGATATTGTAAATGTTATCGCCTATCTTCAGAAGATCGCGCCTAAACAAGAAGAGATCACACCGGAAGTCGCTTTCGAGGATGCTTGTGGACGCTGTCATGATGTCCGTTATAACAACTGGACGATCATCGGTACAAAACCAAGCTTCAAAGACAAGCGTGACGAGATGGCATTTGATATAAAACACCTTGATGCGCAAGAAGGTATTACAGGATATATGGGAAAACTTCCTCCTGACCTTTCCATGTATATCCGTTCCCGCGGAGAGCACTACATCTCGGTCTTTATGGAAGATCCTCAGCAGCTTCTGCTGGGCACCTCTATGCCACGTGTTGGTATCAATGCCGAGTCAGCTGAAAAAGTCCTTGCTTATCTTGAAGAAGCAGGTGATCCTAAGGCTGAAGAGCGTAACCGTATTGGTATGTATGTGATGATCTATATGATCTTCTTTATCTTGGTTGCCTTTCTTTGGAAAAAACAGATCTGGAAAGACCTGCACTAGTGCGTTTGAGAGCCATTATAGGCTCTTGAATATCACAACTATCTGACTTTCTTCTCAACAAAATATAACTTTTTCTTTTAATTCATGATTTTTTTGCCCTAATACCCATTCTTGGTGGATTTTTACTATCTTATCTAGGTGTAATTAATTATACTAAATAATCATTTATCACACAGGTGCGCACCAGCTTGAGAATATCCATTATAAAACCATCGGATCTGCTTAAAGATATTATCAAGCACTATATTGTCATTGAATCTTTTGATCCAAATGAGAAGCTTTGGATACTTCCCAATGCGGGTAATTTTATACTCTTTAATCCGGGTCTGGAAGCTTTCTTGCATAAGTATGATTCAAATGAACAACCTTTTGCTTTGCCAAAAGATTTTTCTGTCTCGATCAAAGCCAACAACATACTTCGACTCAGTGTTAATGAGGGTATAGATGTTCAGTATCCGCTTCTGGGAGTAGAACTTCTCCCAACGGGTTGCAATCGCCTTTTTTCAGACAAGGAGACGGATATGCGCAGTGTCTATCAGCTCTTGGAAGTCTGTCTCAAAGAGAAAGAGGTCAGTTTTGACAAACTCTATGATTTCAAGAGGATTGATGAACAGATCAATTATATAGAACAGGGGTTTTTGGCATTAAAAGAGAAGGCTTCTCCCGTTCACGATTCGTGCGTACAAATCGAAAAAATGATCGAATACATAGGCAATGCACTCTATAGGGTCAATGTGTCAGATATTCTGTTGGAGTTTAGCTGCAGCCGTACCACACTGGAAAGAGACTTTAAAAGGATCATTGGGTATACGCCCAAGGAGTTTATTCAGATCATGCGGTTTTGCGGCATTTTTAAAGACCTGATGACAAACGGATATGACTTCATGAGATTGGAGTATGATTTTTTTGACCAGTCTCACATGAACAAGGCATTCAAAAGATTTATTGATATTTCTCCCTCTAAGCTTCAAGCCTATGTCAAAGAGCAAAATATTCAGATCTATCAGATGAACAGAGACTATGTATAAGATAAAGAGTATGACGAAAGCGGAAGTTTCTGAATACAATGGGATAAACTACTTTTATTATCTTTTTCTTCCTATCTTGCTTCTGTTTAGCTATATCAACTATAGAAACGGATTAGAACTGTTTGCCTTGTTTGAGGGTCTTATCTTATCTCTTTTACTTGTCTCAATGTTTTTGTTTCGCAACAAAACCGGCGAGAGGACAGAGAAGTTTGTCATTCTTCTATCTCTTCTTATTCTTCATAGTATGGCTCTGTTTCATGGCGGTTTTGCAAACAGTTCTTTGTTCTGGTTCTTTATCTTTCCTCTCATATCTTTATACCTGTGTCGGAAACGAACAGCTTATATATGGATAGCTTTACTATTGATCTCGATTCTTCTGATGATAATATCACTGAAGTTTTCTTTGGTGAGTGTCCCTTATAAAGCGGAGACGTTGTATGTACTTATGCTGGCACTTTTGGTCGAGACCTATATCGTCAATCATACATTGGAGATCATGCTGAAGTATAAAGAGAGACTCGAAAGATTCAACAGGGAACTTTTAAACACAAACCTTCTCCTTGATAAGTATTTCATACTGATAAAGACTGATCTGCAGGGAAATGTCACCGATGCAAACGATACCTTTTTAAAGCTTGCTTCCTATACACATCATGAACTTTCAGGGGTGTCATATTGCTCTTTGTGTGCAAATAATACAGCAGACTATTTGGCATTGGAGTGCTTTAGCGCAATGGATAAAGAAGGAGAATATGACGGTCTTTTGGAGTGTAAAAAATCTGATGGCTCTTCATACTGGGCGGATACACATGTCGTCGCTGAATATGACGAGAACAATGAGAAGATAGGCTACCTGATATTTCAGCAGGATGTGACACAAAAAGTCGCATTGGAAAAAGCATCGATCACGGACACTTTGACGCATGTCAACAACAGGATGCGCTTTGATGAAATCTCTCAGCAGAGACTCGAAGAGTTTTCGCGGTATAAGCGAATCTCGTCGTTGATCATTTGCGACATCGATGATTTCAAACTCATCAATGACAAATACGGACACAGTAAAGGCGATGAAGTTTTGAAAGCGTTCGCGAAAGTCTTAAAACAAAATGTCCGTTTTACGGACACACTGGCAAGATGGGGAGGAGAGGAGTTCGTTGTTCTTCTGCCTGAGGCGGATATGATACATGCTATTGCAGCAGCAGAGAAGATACGTGTGGCAATACAAAGGCATGATTTTGATTGTGAAGAGAGGATCACGGCCAGTTTCGGTGTTGCGATGACACAGAGTAAGGATACACAGACAGACTGGTTTAACCGTGCGGACAGAGCCTTGTATCTTGCGAAAAACAGCGGTAAAAACAGCGTTAACTACATTTAAGGCTGCAGATGCTTCAATCCCCTATGGAAGGATAGGAAGGAGCAGGATGATCCATACTATGCTGATTATACCTGCAAGTCCGATACTAAGACCGCTCATGCCTCCCGCAAGTTTGTCTATCTCATAGGCTTTGGCGGTACCTACTGCATGTGAAGTTGTTCCAAGTGCGATCCCCTTGGCAATAGAGCTTTTGATGCGCAAAAGCCTGAAAAGAAGCGGTGCGATGAGGGCACCGAATATTCCGGTGATCACAATACTCAAAACACTAAGACCGACAATGCCTCCGAGCATCTCGCTTGCGGATATGCCTATGGGTGTCGTCGTCGACTTTGGAAGCAGCGAATGTACAAACAGATCGGACAATCCGAAGAGATGGCCCAGAACAAAGACAGAAAGAAGCGCTGACAAAGAGCCCAGTGCAGTTCCAATGAATATAGAAAGTTTATGGCGCAGGAGTTCATCCCTGTGTTCATACAGAGGAACGGCCAGGACAACGGTTATGGGCCCCAGAAAGAGATGGATGATATCTGCCCCTTGTTTGTAGGCTTCGTAGGGGATATGAAGGCTTTCAAGCAAGCCGATGATCAAGATGATGCTAAAGAGCAGGGGATTGATCCATGTAAGTCTTTTAAAGCGCTGGAGCCGCCAAAAAAGAGATCCGCAGACGAGCGTAAGGATGAGACCGAAATAGGGGTTAAAGAAGAGCTCATGCATCTTTGACCCTTTTGACGAGATAGTCGACACTCAAAGCAATAAGGGCAAGCATAAAGATACACGATAGGATCAGTGTCAGAGAGATAGGGATGATGTAGGCTTCGATGAGAGAGAAGGAACTCATCACGGATACGCCGGCGGGGATGAAAAAGAGGGCCATATGCTTGAGAAAAAAGTCACTGACCTGTTTGATGTCCTCGATCTTGATCCACTTTAATAGCAAGGCGGTAAATAGAAGGATCATACCGATGATGCCGCCGGGAAAAGAGAAGGGCAGCAGCATAGAGACCGCCTCGCCCAAAAGGTAGATGGAAAAGATAATACTGAGCTGTTTGAAGATCATCATACGCAGGCTTAGAGTATGACTTCTTTGAAGTCGCTGTTCGTGCCGGCAATAGGTTTGTTGGAGAGACCGCGTACACTGTAGACAAAGGATATCTTCGGATCACTCTCACTGTTCTGGTTTGCATAGTGAAGGGTCTTGGCATGGAACAAGACGATATCGCCCTTGTGCAGCTCATGATGAACACGTGTGGCAATGAGTTCTTGGTTTTGGGCAAGATCATCCCTGAAGCTCAACTGCTCATCAAACTGTTCAGCTTTAAAGTGCATCTTGTGGCTTCCGGGAATAAATTCCAAAAGACCATTTTCAAGATACTCGTCTCCCAGACTCAACCAGACACTCAGAAGATTGTCATTCTCGTAATGCCAGTAGCGGATATCCTGATGCCAGGAAGTCACAGAACTCTTTTGCGGCAGCTTGGTCATAATGGAGTTATGATGGGCCAGAAGAAGACGCGGATCTTCATCCAAGAGCTGCTTCAGTACAGGGCGGATATCCGGATCCGTCATCCAGGCTGCAAAAATAGGGTCCCTGTCATAGACTTGGCGAAGACGGCGGACCGTTGTGTTGGAACTCTCTTTTTGGAGGTATTCCTCTTCGCTCTCTATAGGCTCTATCTTTTGTGCAAGATGCTCGAGAGCTTTTTCTCGGATCTGATCACAGCGTTTGGCATCGGCATAATTGCGGATCAGCAGAAAACCGTTGCGCTTGAACGAATCGATTTGGTCTTGTGAGAGTCTCATCTAGTAGTCTTTCATCGCTCTGTCGATGTCCCGCTTGATATCTTTTTGCTTCAGGTCAGCACGTTTGTCGTGGAGCTGCTTGCCTTTGGCCAGTGCGATCTGTGCTTTGACCAGGTTTCTGTCGTTAAAGTAGAGGCTCAGACAGACGATGGTCATACCGTCACGTTCAACAGCTTTTGCGAACTTGGCAGCCTGCTTTTTATGCAAAAGAAGTTTGCGCACGCGGCGTTCATCGTGTTTGTAATAGGCATGGGTCGTATCCAGCACTCCTATATGAGAGTTGATTAAAAATAGCTCACCCTTGATAAAACGTACATAAGACTCTTTGAGTTGTGCTTTGCCTGCGCGCAGTGCTTTGACTTCGCTACCAAACAGTTCTAGTCCGACCTCCAGTTTTTCTTCAATGAAGTAGTCATGATAAGCTTTTTTGTTTCTGGCAATTGTCTCACCCATATTACATTTTCCTTACGCTAAAGGAGCTTTCTCTCCTTTACCTCTTCTCACAGAGTCAATTCGGAATTATACCCATGTATAACCGACCTTCTGTTTTAATTTTTTATTTTAAAAAAGGTACTTCCGCTTCCGGAGAAGAACCATCCTTTTTTATAACTTTCTTTGAGTCTGCCGTAGAGATGAAGTGCCGGTTCAAAAAGATCATTGGCCTGGGAGATAGAATAGTTTTCAAGAATCTCTTTAGAATGCATGACACTGAGCCTTCCATACTCATCAGGACTCAATTCTTTGTAAAACGTCTCTCTGAAGCATTGATAGACCTTGGGTGTACTGACCTGTACATTTGGCGTATAGGTCTCTATGTCCAAGGTCTCTTCATCAAACTTTTCCACGATCTCGCCTATGCCGGAGACATTGGCCGAATTGTAGTCGTAGATGAAAAAAGGAACATCGGCGCCAACGGATGAGCCGATACGGGCCAATTCGTTGAGACTTAAGCCCAGGTCGAGAGTATTGTTGCACATCTTTAAAAAACAGGCCGCATCCGAGCTCCCACCGCCCAGACCGGCAAAGGAAGGAATTCGTTTCTCCACGCGCACCGCATAGCTGTCGATCAGTTTGGCTAAGGCCTCTGACTGTGTCTTTTCAAGCAGTGCCTTGTAGGCTTTGTATATTGTGTTCTCTTTTGTCTCGCATCCAAAATCCCCATGGATAATAAATCCGGGTTCTTTTTTCGCTTCAAAGCTTAGTTCATCATAGAGGTTGGGAAGTTTCATGAATCGGGAAAAGATCTCGTGATAGTTTCCGCGTTTACCGGTGATCTTTAGAAAAATATTGACCTTGGCAAAAGCCTTGTATTTTTTCAATCTATATCCTCTGTCTGTTTCATTTGAGGTGTGTCCGAAAGCTTATTCTGTAGCAACATCTGCTTTGCAAACCGCTATGGCTTGTTTTCATCGTTTGAATTTACTCATATAGTCCTGCAGTTCAAACAGCTGTTCTGTAGTGTTTGAAGCCTGCTTGTTGACATCGGCTACGGCTTCTTTCAGCTCTTCACGCAGTATGGTCACATCCGACGGTGCGTCGATACCTATTTTAACGGTACCTTTTTCGATGCCCATAATCTTTATCTTTATATTGTCACCAAGCCAGATGGCTTCTTCCAGTTTGCGTGAAAGAATTAACATAATGGAACCTTGTTTAGTAAGTATGTAACTTTTTTGTCTTTGATCTCTAATACGGCGGCGAGCTCTTCATCATGCAGAAGATATACTCCGTCTTTATCGGTACTAAGTTGATCAAGGGCTATCTTTTTTCCCAGCCAGACATCATCGATATCACCGCTGAACGAAATACGCTCCATAGGGAGTGCATCCAGGGGCGAGATAGGCGTTTCATTATTATAGCAAAAGCTTCCTTCCCGTAAGCGTTCCAATGCGCTTAATGATCCATCGACGCCAAGCTTTTGCGCGATCATCTCGCCGAGACTGCGTATATAGGTTCCTTCGCTAACCGTCGCTTCAAAGGTGACAAAGGGATGAGCGTAGTGGATGAGCTTTATATCAAAGATCGTTGAGTGTATCTTTTTGAGTTCGACCTCTTCTCCTGCACGGGCAAGATCATAAGCGCGTACGCCGTTGATCTTTTTTGCACTGAAAATAGGAGGCATGTATTCCAGTTCACCTTTGAGGCTTTCGAGGATAGTAATGATCTCTTCTTCTTTAAAGGGTTCAACTATTTTAGGATCACTGACATGCTCGATGTCCAAGGTGTCGCTTTTCGCTCCTAGCCAGAGGGTCGCTCTGTAGCTTTTTGGGGTCTTGTCCAGAAAACGAAAAAAACGGGTGAAGTTTCCAAATGCAATGATCAGCACACCTTTTGCAAAAGGGTCAAGAGTACCGGAGTACCCTGCTTTTTTGACGCCGTATTTACGTTTAAGACGGCCAAGGAACTGGTTTGAACTCAGACCCGTAGGTTTATAGGCTACAAATATCCTGTTCAAAACGAGTCCTTGGCGGTTTGCGAAGCAAATGTTCTACTGTAGCAAACACATGGTACAGTACACACGTCAGGCGAAGCCGCACTTTCTTTTATACGTTTAATCATTAGAGTCTTTCTACGAACGAGGAGAGAATATCTCTGTGATTCCCTCCAAAATTAATTTTGAGTTTGAAATCTTTTCCCGCCTTGCTGACACCGAGGATACGGCCGGCTCCAAAGATCTTGTGGCGTACCAAGTCGCCTTTTTTGAAGGAGGTGTTTTTTTCCAGGACAAAAGAGCCTTCACAGAGGCCTGTCTCTTTAAAGAAACGGCTTTTGCTGAGTTCGGTTCGTCTTCCTTTGTAGAAACGGCTTGCCACATGGCTCATCGTCAGTTCGGATTCAGCTCTTGTGATGGCGACATACCCCAGACGTCGCTCTTCTTCCGTGTCGCTTCCGTCTCCGATCAGCGGCAAGAACCCTTCTTCCAGACCGATGATGAAGACATGCTTGAATTCCAGCCCTTTGGAGGCATGAATACTCATGATATAGATACTCTCACCCTCGACCTGGTCCTGATCGCTTTGCAGGGTCAGCTCGTTTAGAAACTCATCCATGCTTGTCTGGGGGTTCTGTTTTATAAAGTCTCTGAACAGACCGTAAAACTCATCGATATTTGCCAGACGGTCCTGGGCGTCAGGCATACCCTCATAGATGGACCTTATCTTGAAGTTCTCTTCGAGTACATCGATGAAATCATACGAAGAGTCTTCTGCCGACTTGGCGACATGCTTGGTCGTTTCGACCAGCTTTTTGACGGTCAGGGTGTTCTTCTTTTTGATAAGAGCTTCAAGTTCAGCATCAGCTGCCGTTTCGATATATTCGAAGATCGATTTTTCCGCCTGCATCGCTGCGAGTTCAAGCTTGTCTATAGTGGCCTTGCCAAGACCCCTCTTGGGTTTGTTGATGATGCGTTTAAGCGAGAAGCTGTCATGTACATTCGTCACGACACGAAGGTAGGAGATAAGGTCTTTGATCTCGGCGCGGTCATAAAAACGCAGTCCGCCTACGAGTTTGTAGGGGACCCGATGTCGGGCCAGTCCCTCTTCCAGAGACCGTGAAAGGGCATTGATACGGTACAAGACAGCGATATCATCCGCTTTTTCACCCGAGGCAAGAAGTTTGTTGATCGCAGTAGCGATCTTGTTGGCCTCTTCACCCTCATCATTGGAGGAGATGGTCGCAACCTCTTTGCCCTTTCCTTTGGTTGAGATCAGTGTCTTTCCCAAACGGTTTCGGTTGTGTTCTATCAGGGCATTGGCTGCTTTGAGAATGGGTTCAGTGGAGCGGTAGTTGTTTTCCAATTTGACGACATAGGTGTCTTTAAAGTCTTTGTCGAATTCGATGATATTTCGGATATTCGCACCGCGCCAGCCGTAGATGCTCTGGTCATCATCACCGACGACACAGAGGTTGTTATGAGAAGAGCAGAGTTGGCGAAGAAGTCTGAATTGCAGTTCGTTGGTATCCTGGTACTCATCGATCATGATGTACTGGTACCTGTCACTTGTCTCTTTGGCCAGGTCTTCATTCTCATTCAAGAGTTTGTAGGTCAGTGCGAGAAGATCGTCAAAGTCCACAAGATTGTTCTCATGAAGGTGGGCTTCGTACTGTTCATAGATCTTAGCGATAGCCTTGTAGTTCTTGAGTTCGGCTTGGGCATAGGCTTCATCCGGGCTTAACAGTGAGTTCTTGTAACGTGATATCTCACTTGCGATAAGCGCAACAGGGACCTCTGAGTTAAATTTTTTGATGATGCGTTTTTTATCTTCCGTATCGATGACCACAAAATTGTTCTTGCGTCCCAAACGATGGATATGAAATTTTAAGAAGAGCAGACCGAATTTATGGAAGGTGCACAGCAAAGGAGGATAGGAAGTCGGCTTGATCATAGAGAGGGCGCGTTCACGCATCTCTTTGGCCGCTTTGTTGGTAAAGGTCAGGGTGAGCGTGTTGGCAGCGGGAATACCGACCACATCCAAAAGGTAAGCCAGTCGGGAGGTGATCGTCTTTGTCTTACCGCTGCCTGCGCCTGCAAGGATCAGCATCGGCCCGTCTATCTTTTTTACTGCCTCACTTTGTGCTTCGTTCAGGCCTTGAAATATATCTTCCATTATCATCCACTTATTGAACAGTTTTCTTCTTTAGAAGAACTGTTGTGTAATATCGTTATAGTTATATTGATTATAACTAAATTCTAATGAATTATTACAAAAGTATTGCAATGTTTATAATTTTGGGTTATACTTTTACTATTAAAATATCTTATAGGAATTATTATGTTGAAAGATTTTGCAAAACTACACACCTTCTTGACAGTGATCAAGGAGAAAAGTTTTTCGAAAGCCTCTGCAAAATTGGGCATCTCACAGCCGGCAGTCACGCAGCAGATCAAATTTATCGAAGAATACTTGGATACCAAGATCGTCGAACGCAAGAAGAACGGGATCAAGCTGACAAAAGAGGGTGAAGACCTTTACCGTATCGCAATCCGTTTGGAAAAAGCGATCACATCGTCTGAAAAAGAGTTGTTAAAGATCATCAACAAGGAGTTCACTTTTATCCTTGGGGCTTCGTTTGCGATCGGAAATTATGTCGTTCCGCCTCAGATGCAAAACATCAAAGACAAGATCGATAATGAAGTCTATCTGCGTGTCGGGCTTTCCGAAGAGATAATCGATCAGCTTGAAGACAAGAAGATCGATATTGCATTGATCGAGTCTCCTGTATTCAGAGACGGTATCATCTATAGAGAGTGGCTTGAGGATGAGTTGGTCATCTTCTCAAATCAGCCGATCCCTAAACAGCTAAAACGTGAAGATATGTACAAGTTCGACTGGATCTGTAGAGATGAAGACTCCCATACGCGTAAATTGACATCCGAAGTCTTTGAAGAGATAGGTGTGGAATGTTCAAGCTTTAATGTCATTGGTGTCGTCAGCAGCCCGACGGCGATCAAAGAGTCGATCACCCATGCGGATCCGACTTCACCGCGCCCTACGGTATCGGTTATGTCGCGTCATGTGCTTGCCGAAGATATCGCTGCAGGCCGTCTGTATGAGGCACGTGTCAAAAACTACCGCATCACCCGAAAGTTTTATGTCGCATACACAAAAGATCGCAAACATGATGCCTTTGTCGATAATGTAGTGAACTACCTTCTTAGCATCCGTTCTGTCTAAACCTTCTGTCTAAGCCATGGGGCTTAGACCTTCGTTATGATCTTTACCCAAAAATAATTTTTCTGATATAGAAGAGGCTTGTTTTACTAAAGAAATATTTACTTTGTAAACCGCTATTCGTTTGTTTTCTAAAGACGTGTGATGTATGCCATTTGACAGCATATATAAATGTCAGCCAGCTGAGCGTTTTACTCATCTTTTAAAGAAGTATTCACTGACGTGGATCGCCACGGCTTACTTTAAAAACTTCTTGTTTTCCGGATTCGCCAGCAAGGCTTCCATGGAAGATTTCTCTCCGCTTTTTACCGATTCGTTGTTTTTTGCTTTTGTGTTGTTCGTCTCCAGAGGGGACGCCAGGTTGACAAAGATAGGGGTCTCGTCAATAATGATCTGCATGATGCCCAGAAGAGGAACTGTGACGATACTCCCGAGGTTATCCGAGCCGAACCCTGCTTCAAAGATCAGTCTGTCTTTTTCCATGCGAGCACTTTCGAAAGTATAGCCGGCAAGAAAGAAGAGCGTCATCGGACGAAACTCAGAGGTGATCTCAGCAGGAAGCTCCGGATCAAAACCAAGTGTCTCGATCTTGCAGAGGATACCGAAGTTCTGTTCGGTCTCAAATAAAAAACTTAAGATCTCCAAGATATGTTTTTGCATCAGATTGGCATAGTTTCGATCTTTAAGTACATCATATAACATGGTAAGCCTTGCGTGTTTTGAAATAATTACAGAATTATAGCATTTTCGATGATCTGAAAATCCGTCATAGCGTTCATCACTGCGATTTTGGAAAAATCATTAAGGGACCTGTAATCGATGTCTGCGGCTATTATCTGATTTGTATCCAGAAGTCTCTGTCTGCAGGTCCCATGGAGCAAAGGCCTCTTGGGCGTAAGCCAGTCTGTTCCGTCAAAAAAGCAGAGGTTGGCAATGGAGGTGTCGGTGATAAGTGAGTCTTTAACGATTATGATGTCATCAGCTTCAGGATACTTCTGCAGCAGGGCATTTATCTCTTCGCGGTCTTCATATTTCAGGTCATAGACGATATTGGAATGGACCAGTTTGAAGGAGGAGATATCTTTTTTTCTATAGGGCAGATACTCGATCTTCTCGATCTTTTCCTCATATAAGACCCGGCATCTAAACTCGCCTTTTTTCGGTGCAGAGAGCTCTAGGCTAAGGGTGTCATGAAAACCCAACTGAAAACGCGATCGGTCCATACGTTCTTGATGGTAGTCAAGATGGAGGGCTTTTCCCTCAAGAATATGGATCGTTTCAAGTAGGCGCATTAATCTTGTGAAAAAAGAGGAGTGGAGAGGTAGCGTTCTCCCGTATCGCACAAGATAGTCACTATTGTCTTTCCTTTGTTCTCAGGGCGCGCAGCGATCTGTTTTGCCGCATAGACGTTGGCACCCGCAGAGATACCGACTAAAAGACCTTCTTCGCAGGCCAAGGCTTTAGAGGTAGCCATAGCATCTTCATTGGTGACTTGTACGATCTCATTGTAAAGTTCTGTGTTAAGGTTCTTGGGAATAAAGCCTGCGCCTATTCCCTGGATCTTGTGCGGTCCGGGCTGCGCTCCTGAAAGTACGGCTGAATCACTTGGCTCGACGGCAATGATCTGAATGTCAGGCAGCTCTTTTTTCAAGACCTCTCCGATACCCGTCAATGAACCGCCTGTTCCTACGGCTGCAACAAAGATATCTATTTTTTTATCCGTGTCGTTGAGGATCTCTACAGCCGTTGTACGTCTGTGGATATCGGGATTGGCAGGGTTTTGAAACTGCTGAAGGACATAGGAGTTCTTCATCTCTTGGTTTAACTCTTCCGCTTTTTCTATAGCGCCTTTCATCCCCATCGGTGCAGGAGTAAGGACAAGCTCTGCACCTAGAGCCTTAAGGAGGTTACGGCGCTCCATGCTCATAGATTCGGGCATGGTCAGGATAAGATTTAGATCAAGTGCAGCGCAGACTGAGGCAAGGGCGATCCCTGTATTGCCGCTTGTAGGCTCGATGATGGTAGTCTCTTTGTTGATTGTCCCGTTTTCCAAGGCGGTATTGATCATATTGAAACCTATCCTATCCTTGACTGAAGAGGTAGGGTTCATGAACTCACATTTTCCAAGAATATAACATTCTGTCTCTTGGGATGCTTTGTTTAGGCGGACAAGGGGTGTATTACCGATGAGTTCAGTCACGTTGTTTGCTATTTTCATTCGAGATCCTGATGCTTTTAGTTCTGACAATCATAGCTTTTTGAAGATAAGAGGGAGTTAAACTTTACTACTTCACTATAGAATAAAGCTTGATGCGCAGATCAGGGGTAGATGATACCGCCGCCTGCACTGTTTGCAGAATGAAGTATTATCGTATTGTTCTTTTTGGCATAAAACTGCATCAGGAGTCTCTGTATGCTTGGTTCTATCGAGGGGGCGAACCAGGCGTTGTTGCTGGTTGCGATCATCAGCGAAGGTCTGTCTTCAAAGAGTTCGTGGCAGGTCGCTTCGTAGCAGATGGCATTTCTGAAA
>JBFEYG010000020.1:0-16331 GCA_041562275.1 Sulfurimonadaceae bacterium
GGTCAAGAATAGCCATCTCATTATTATCAAGCATAACGATCGGATTGATCTCAAGGTATGCGAAGTTCATGTCTCTATAGAACTTGAAGAACTGTATAGCAAACGATGTAAATGCTTCTTTGTCTTTTGCTTGAATATCTTTTGGAATGTTTGCTTTTACAGCATGCTCCATATCAGCATCGTTCATGTTAATCGGGATAGCAACCTCGTTGACTTTTTCGTCCCAACCTTCTTCAACTTCCATACCACCTTCAGCAGACATATAAAGAACATCATCTTCACCTACTGTAGTAGCAGAGATATAATATTCCTGCTCTTGAGAGTGCGGAGTAAACGGCTCAACAACGAAGTGTGTTAACTTGCCATGCTGCCCAGAAAGAAGTGTCGTAGTAACAGCCATCTTCTCATCGATCCACTTAGCTGCATCAGCCAATGTAACATCACCCGGCTTGTTTGTCTTGAAAAGTACAAGATCATTCTTACCACGTTTACCAAACAACATATCTGGCTTAGCCACTAATGCTTCTTGTTTCAACCACTCAAAACCATGCTTTTCAGCTTGTTCTAAAAGTTCTTTACCGCTTGTCACTAATACAGATTTGAATCCGTAGTGAAAACCGCTGAAATACTTATCCCAATGCTTTGAGAAAATTGCTTTACCGTCGTATTCACGAATCGCTCTTTGAGCCATTGCAACTCCTTAGAAAATATTTATGCAATAATAGCATCTTAGAGCTAGTTTGTTTTTTAAGGGCACTTTACTTTTTAAGAATATCTTATTATTTGTATAAATTCGTAACATAAAACTCGGCCACATTTACTCCAATGTAACTAATCGATACAGTTTTGCTTTCAGCGAAGGGTTTGTGAATATACAAACGTACTTTAGGGTCTTCTTCCAGCCCATAAAACTTTAAACGCAGTTGCATACGTTTACTGTGCGCTGAGATGGCATCTATTCCTATGCCTTTAAGTTCAAAAGCAAGTTCTTTGGCAATATGATTATTGTAGACAAAATGTTTTGAGGGTTTCTGGATCACTCGATACAAAAACTTGTTCATATAGATAGTAAAAGTACTCACCAATAAAAATAGAAGTCCTGCAGTGAACAAGACCCTGTACCCCCGTCTAAACTCTCTAAGACGTATTCGATAAGAAGACAAGAAGGTCTTTAGCATGATCGGCGTTGCCACTAATATATACGGAGCCAACTCCTCTAGCTTCATCTGCTGTCTGAATGAAAGCAGAAGTGAGAAAAGAAAGGCTGTCGTTCCAAGGTACCATAACAGAGTCCTCTCTTCCTTTACTCCTGTCCTGTATAGCGCATAAATAAGATAGATAAAGACCACGGGTGAAAATATAGCCGCATAAATACCCAGAGTATCAAGAAAATGATTCGAAGGATGTCCTCCGACATCAATACCAAAGAGATACATCGAAGCACCAAACAAAAGTATGGAAGAGAAGAGTAAAATGTTTTGTCTTTTGTGCATAGCGAAGAAAACAAGACTTAGATATAAAAAAGCGAAAGAGGCATCTACAAAGACATACAACGGCAAAAGAGCATAGGCAAGATTTCGTCTGTGCTTATAGGCAAATAAAAAGACCAAAAGAAGAAAAAGGACAAGGCCTGCCCCGTCAACCATTATTCCCGCGCTGTTAATACCAGGGAGTAAAAGATACAGCAGAAGGTTCCACAGTTGATCACCCTGCTTCTTAAACTGAAACTTTGAGATATCATAATATAAAAAAGCACCGACAGCATGCATCAGGATCATCGGCAGTCTAAGTGCCAGATCGTTCTGTCCGAAGAGTGTTGTAAAAAGGTGCAATATATGATGCAGAAGATTGTTCTTGTTAAAAAAGATGTCTGCTTCATAAAAACTTATAGAGAGTTGTGAGGTAAAAAGAAGAAGCGTAACCACATGTGCCGAGATCAGGGCCAGAACAATATAGAGGTTTTTATCCTTAAACATCACACAGCCTTCATTCCGCTATCAGGCTTAGGTCTGTGTTAAGACAAATACACTTTTGAAAGCCTTTGATGCTTCGCATATATAAAGCTTACAGTTTCAAAAAGTTATCGATCATCTCATGACCATGTTCGCTCATGATCGACTCAGGATGGAACTGGACACCGTAGATCTGCTGACCTTCGATCTCCAGTGCCATGATCTCTTTGTCATCCGCACTGATCGCCGTAACCAAAATACACTCTGGAAGTGACTCTGGCTCAACGACCAAAGAGTGGTAACGCGTCTCCGTAAAGCTCTCTGGAAGCTTGTCGAATATCTTCGTATCTCTTTGCTTAAGTATCGTAGACGTCTTTCCATGCATCATGTTTTTAGCACGTACGACTTTCCCGCCAAAAGCCTGAGCAATACTCTGATGTCCCAGACATATACCTAGGATAGGTTTCTTGCCCTTAAAGCGTTCGATCACTTCAAGCGTCACACCAGCATCGTCCGGAGTCGCCGGTCCAGGGGAAAGAATGATCTTCTCCGGGTCAAGTGCTTCGATCTCGTCTACTGTCATCTCATCGTTACGGATGATCTTCAAGTCTGCCCCAAGTTCACGGCAGTACTGGACTATATTGTAGGTAAAACTGTCATAATTATCAATCATTAAAATCATAAGGTGATTATAGCTGATTTATTTTTAACTTCATACATAAAGATGCTTAATAGTTCACCCAACACCGACCAATAATATCTCTCAAGCATACCTACACCCAGCTTTAGGAAGAAGCATTCTGACTTACATCTTTATATGTGAGCCATTCTCTTTCTTTGCAAGATACATCTTCTCATCTGCCTCTTTGATCAATTGGTCTGTGCCGACATAACCTTCAGTACCCACCTGAGAGACCCCTATACTTAGAGAAAACTCCGGATACTTCACTTCAAAGTCCGATATGATCTTTTTGCAGATCGTCTGCGCATTTTCAAGATCACAATTCGGCAGGATAACACAAAATTCATCACCGCCACATCGACACGCAATATCGATGTCTCTTATATTGTTCAGTAAAGCTTGACCGATAGCCTTAAGCACCTCATCCCCTTTAGCATGCCCATAAGTATCATTGATCATTTTAAAATTATCCACATCAAGATAGACAAAGGCCAGCTTACTCAAATTTCTTTTGGCAACGGCCATTTCTCTGCGCATCCATTCTGACATGGCTCTTTGATTGCACACACCTGTCAATGGGTCTATCTTCGCCATCTCTTCAAGTTGCTTGGTTCTTTCTGCGACTTTATTTTCCAGACTTTGAGCATACGCTTCTGTCCTTCTTTGCGCCGTTTTGATCTCTTCGACCAGACTATCTATATAGGTATCAAATACGAAGGTCACATCAAAATAAAACAACTTATCCAGTGCGTCCAGTGTCAGATAGAATACTTCCTCATTACCAAGAAGTGTTTTAAGTCTCTCACGTATGATCTTTTTAAGAGTATACACGGCAGACAAGTAGAGTTTAGGTTCAACCCCTATACGTTTATGTATTAATCCTATTCGCAAACGATTATTGACATACTCCGTGTCAAAATGCCCGGAAAACAGATCTAAGACATAGGTCCTCTGTGCCATCTGCAAACGCTGGAGCGTATCAGCATCCCCGATCAGCAAAGCGATTTCATCTATTGCTGTCTGTTTTGCATAAAACTCATTTACGATCAAGTCAAGCGACTCTTCTATCAGCGCTTTATGGCTTCTTAACAGCTCAAGGTCATCATTTTTTAAATCAAGCAGTTCCATACGACGGTTTATTTCAACATCGCTGATCTTCATCTGCTCGACCAAAGTCTGTTGTGTACGTCTCAAGAAGCTTCCTTAATATTATATTTCATTATTTTTTATTGTAGCATATAATTTTCTTATCTTTAATGTTTGACGTGAGAATTTTTTTTAGAAGTATTGGCTACTGAATGAAAGAAGACAGTACACTTGAAGATTTTACATTTTTGCTCAAAGTGTATTTGAATAGAAGGAACTTGACCGCTTTAAAGGAGCGTTTACTCCTTTTGCATAGTGAGCTAGATGTCATCCTCTTCATCTTTAGCCATCTCTGCACGTACATGATCCATATCCAATTCCTTGACATGATTGATAAGCTTACCCATAGCTTCTTCCGGCAGCATACCTGCCTGGTTAAGCAGGATGATACCATCTCGTACAACCATAAGCGTTGGGATAGAATTAACACCATATCGTCCTGCCAGAGCTTGTTGTTCTTCAGTATTGACCTTGGCAAAGGTGATATCCGGATTCTCTTCTGCTACTTTTTCAAAGATCGGTGCGAACTGCCTACAAGGGCCACACCATTCTGCCCAAAAATCGATGATGACGATTTCATTATTATCAAGAGTCTTATCAAAAGTTTCAGTCGTTAAATTTGTATAGGCCATAGTTTTTCCTTTTTTTAGCGCGGAGTATAGCATAGCACTTACATCTCTTCACTTAATATTATAATTTAAATAATTAATATTTATGCTCTATAATAAGCCTATTCTTTTAGTCTCATCATCCAGACAGCACACTCATCCAAAAGCCCCTCATCTCCATACTTCACAGCAGCCTTTTGAAGGCCTTCACACATAACAAGTATCTTTTCTCTCACAAGAGGCTTATCAGCATGCTTGAAAAGCGACCGTACATGCCATCTGTCTAAAAACTTATGCTTCTGCGAGAGCTGATCATCCGCTCCCCCATACTTATTGAGAAGCTTTTGCTGGACAAGCCCGATCTCACCCTTTTCCAATATCCTCAGCCAAAGATCATAATCTTCACACACTTCCATAGCTTCATCAAAACCGCCGATGCGCTCAAAGTACTCTTTCTTGACCATCACCGATGAGGGAGCGATATTGCAATACTCTAATGACGACTCGAAAAGAACTTTTTGAGGCTTATGGAACTTCTTCGGGACAGGCCACTCTTTGCCATTGCGTATCCATACCTCATCCGTGTAGGAGACAAGGGAATCAGGGTTTTTCTTATGGTGGGCAACCTGAAAGGCGAGCTTCTTCGGATGCCAGGTGTCATCGGAGTCAAGAAATGCAATCCACTCGTGCGATGCCATCATCACACCGTTATTTCGCGCTGTCGAAACCCCCATATTATTTTGACGAAGCAGCAGCACACCGGGATACATCTTGGCCACTTCACTCGTCGCGTCAGATGAACCGTCATCCACAACGATGATCTCGTTAGCTTTGTAGGACTGTGCCAAGACCGATTCTATCGCTCTTGAGAGCGTCTTTGCACGGTTATAAGCGGGTATGATGACTGAGATTTTGATGATGCGCCTCTATAACAGTTTTTGCAAACCTGTGATTGCCTGATCGATCTCTACTTCTTTTTTGGAAAAACAAAAACGCGCCAGATGTATCCCCTCGCTCTCATGATAAAAAGCTCTCGCAGGCACGGCAGCGATGCCTGTCTTTTCAAGCAACGTAACGACCTTTTCCTTGTCGTCCCTGCCCTCTAAGCTGGAGATATCGGCCAGGACATAATACGCCCCTTTGATATACTCCGCTTTTAGACCGACCTGATTGAGCGCTTTTATAAAGCGGTCTCGCTTATGCTGATGCTCTTTTGCAACGTTCTCGTAGTAGCTTTTAGGGAGCTCTTCCAGCCCTTTCAAGACACCATGCTGTAAGGGTGCCGCCGGGCAGACATAGACCAGATCGTTTACAGCAGAAGCCGCATCGATGACTTCGGCGGTACTGATGGCATAACCTAAACGCCACCCTGTAATGGAATAGATCTTTGAAAAACCCGATATAACTACGGTTCTTTCTTTAAGTGCTTCAATACTCAAGGCTGAGATAAACTCCAGATCATCATAGACAAAATGCTCATACATCTCATCGCTGAAGAGCAGCATATCATTATCATTGATGATACCTGCTATTTTCTCTAATTCTTCTTTTGCATATACCTTACCACTTGGATTGGAAGGATTGCAGATAAGCAGCGCTTTCGTCTCTTGTGTAATATGAGATTGCAGTTTTTCAAAATCAATCCCGTATGCCGGCGGCATGGTCTTGATAAACTTTACTTTACATCCTAAGGATTGCAGGGTCGATACATGATAGCCGTAATAGGGCTCAAAGACGATGACCTCATCCCCTTCATTGAGCAGTGACATTGCCGTACAATAAAAAGCACCTGTTGCACCAGAGCTGACTAAGACGTTATCTGCACTGATATCTTGTCCGTAAAAGTCATTTTGTTTTTTAGCTATGGCATTACGCAGCCGAAGGTTTCCGTAGGCTGACGTGTAGATGTTATGACCGGTTTCTATGGCCTCTTTTGCACCTTCTTGTACCACAGAAGGAACATCTAGATCACATATCCCCTGGGCCATATTAAGCCCCTGCTTTTCATGACATAGAATGGACATGGCACGGATCTCTGACTGGGCAATGTTTTGTACGCGATCGCTTAGCTTCATCTTTGTCTCTACCAGCTCTTTATCTCGTTATAGAGACTGTCACGCTCGACTGGGATAAAACCCGAGTTTCGGATCAGGCCGACAAACTCTTTCAAGTCCACACCAAAGGCAGACTTTGCTCCGGCTGCCGAGTTGATTGACTCTTTTTCGATAGTCCCGTCAAGATCGTTACAGCCGAACTCCTGAGCAACCAGAGCCAGGTTGACCGTCGATGTCACCCAGTAGGCTTTGAGGTTTGCCACGTTATCAAGCAGAAGTCGTGCTATAGCGTAGGTCTTGAGGATCTCCTGTCCCGTGATGTCTTCTTTCACATTCAAGAAGTTGTTTTCCGTCTGATAGACCAGAGGGATGAAACAGTTGAAACCGCCTGTCTTGTCCTGAAGGTCGCGAATACGCATCATGTGATCGATTCGGTGGCGTCTTTCTTCCACATGGCCAAACAGCATCGTCACGTTTGACTTGCGTCCTCGGCTGTGCCATTTTTCATGGATCTCAAGCCACTGATCCGAAGTGACTTTTCCTTTACAGATATAGTCGCGGACCTCTTCGTCAAAGATCTCCGCACCTCCGCCCGGAAGTGAATCTACCCCGTTCTCTATCATGATGTCGATGATCTCGTCATAGCTTTTGTCGTACTCTTCGGAGAGAAAGTGTATCTCTGCCGCTGTCAAGGCCTTGATATGCATCTTCGGATATTTGGCTTTGATCTTGGAGAAGACCGTCGTGTACCAGTCCAGTCCTGTTTCCGGGTTATGGGCAGAGACGATGTGTACTTCGGTGATGCCTCTTGAAGCGATATCATCGACTATTTCCATGATCTCTTCATGTTTGAGCGTATAAGGCTTTGGATTTTTGCGGCTTGCTGAGTAGGCACAGAACTTACAGACATCCTTACAGATATTTGTTGGATTGATATGTCGGTTTATATTGAAATAGGTCTTTTTTCCATGCAGGGCTATGCGCTTGGCATCTGCGAGTTCACCAAGTTCAAACAAATCAAGATCATAAAGGGCCAAAGCCTCTTCATAATCTATGCGTTCACCTGCTTTGATTTTATTTATAATGTCCATTTTATAACCATACCGTTCTCATAATTTCGGGAATTATATCGTATAGTTCTTAGATATAATAGTACTATAAAATTTAGAAGGTGTCACCGTATGGATTTAGCCCAACGTATCGAAGATCTTATCGAAAACAATGCCCCAGACTTTGAGATCTCAAAACTGTTTAAGCAGTATATCGCCGAGTATAAAGAAGGTCTGAATGAGCTTTTTGAGGCCAATCAAGGCAAAGACTTTCTAGTCCGTCACACAAAACAGCTCGACCTTATTATCAAGATGATCTACAAGATCGTCCTGCGCAAGACATTTAATGATTATGTTCCCATGCGTAATAATATTCCTATTTCATTTGTCGCTCTTGGTTCATACGGACGTGAACAGCTATGCGTTCACAGTGACATCGACCTGATGATCGTCTATGAAGAGTCCGAAGGCTTCAACATTCAGCATATCATTGAAAAGTTTCTCTACCTAGCCTGGGATTCCGGTCTAAAGCTTGGCCACAGAGTCCATGAGCTCAAAGACCTTGAGGCAGCTTCAAATGAAGACATCACGATAAAAACAGCCCTGTCTGAATCAAGACTGATCACCGGTTCAAATTTTCTGTGGATGCGCACGACACGTGAACTTGGCCACATCCGTCATTTTAAACAAAAAGAATTTATCCTCGCCAAGATAGATGAATCCAATATCAGACGGCAAAAGTTCCCTACTTCGATGCAGCCCAATATCAAAGAGTCCGTTGGTGGCCTCAGAGATTCTCACCTTCTTTTTTGGATCGTTCATAGTCTGTACGGGATCAATAACCTGAAAGACCTCAGCGGAACACTCTTCAGTGAAGAGGAATACAAGGAGTATCGTATCGCACTGGAGCTTTTATTTCGCGTTCGAAGTGCCTTGCATCTCATCGCCAATAAACAGCAAGATATCCTGGTACTCGAGTACATTCCTGAAGTCACCAAAAAGCTTGGGTTCAGTTCCCAGCGTCTTCTGGTCACAAAGACAATGCACGCGATGTGGACGATCAACTACTTCACCCAGATATATACCCATAAGCTTGTACGTCCTTTTTTATATGACACCAAGAACCTTGCAAAACTGCGTAAAAACCGTAAATCCCATGGTCTGTATGAGCTTGACGATACGATCTATGTCAGTTTTCATGCCAAAGCACTCAAGCGCATTGAGTTTCTTGAGTTTCTGCTTTCACTCGAGGACAAGGTGCTCTCCTTTGATCCTTCCGTATACAGACTGATCAATGCATCGACAACCCAAGGTCCGCTTAAAAAACAGGAGCAGGCTATCATGTCAAAACTTTATGCACGCCGCTATCTGCACTGTATTCTGCAGTTCTTTTTTGACTGCGGTGCGCTTTCAAACATCATACCGCCATTTTCAAAGGTGATGTTCCTGCCGCAATTTGACGGCTATCACACCCACCCCGTAGATATCCACTCGCTAATGTGCATTAAGGCCCTCGAAAACATCAAAGATCCGTTAGCACTTGAACTCTATAAAGGATTCAACCATGAAGAACGTACGCTTGTTCATCTGACGACGCTTCTTCACGACACGGGGAAAGGACGGGTACAAGACCATTCCCTTGTCGGTGCTAAACTCTTTCATGCCTATGCCACAAAACTGCAAGTCTCACCTGAACTTATTGAGATCGGAACACGCCTGATCAAACACCATATTGTCATGAGTCATGTCGCCTTTAGAGAAGACTTTTATCATGAAAAGGTTCTCTTCTCTTTTATCTCCAAAATACAAGACGAGCGGACACTGAAACTTCTGTTTGTTCTTACCTATGCCGACATCAACGGTGTCAGCCAAAAGACCTACAACTCATTCAATGCAAAACTTCTGCGTGAACTCTATTATGCCTCTTTGGAAGTCATCGGCAATGTGACCATGATCGGCGAAGCGACCAAACGCAGAAAACGCGAAGATGCACTTAAAAAGAACTCGGCCTTTCTTCAATTGAGTAAGCTTCATCAAAAGCGTATACTCTCTATTGAATCCAATCTCTTCTTTATCAAGCATAAACCGCAAGAGATCGTGAATCTTATCCAAAAAGCCGACAATCTTGACAGATATACCTATACGATCACAAACACACCGAACCTGGTGATCGAGATATTTAAGAACATCCCGCTTAATCTCGGATACCTTCTTGGAAAACTTAACTTCTTAAACATAGCAGCTATGGATATATTCAAACTCTATGATGATATCAAGTACTTCAAGATCGAGTTTTCTCAAGCCCTCGATCAAGATGACACTTTTCATATCGAGGACATTATCGATGATGCCTTTGATATGGACAAAAAGATCCAATTAACACCGCCTAAGATTAAAAAGAACGAGATCACCCTTGATTGTGATCACTCAAATACCTATGCACGGCTAAGTATCAACACCCATGATCAAAGCGGACTGCTTGCCTATGTCATCAAGAGCTTTGATGATCAAGCGATCGATATAGCAACAGCAAAGGTACATACCATCAAAAATCGTGCCCGTGACCAGTTCTTAATTGAAAAAAGCGGAGATGTCTGTCATAATGCCAAGAAAATTATCGATGCTTTAGTAAACAGGGATTAAATTATGTGTGGAATAGTCGGATATATAGGAAACAATGATGTAAAAGATATTTTGCTGAACGGACTTGGCGAACTTGAATATCGCGGCTATGACTCTGCGGGGATCGCTGTACTTCAAGATGAGACCTTCTCAATCTACAAGGCAGTCGGAAAATTGGAAAACCTCAAAGAGAAGACAAAAGAGTTTCATCCCAAAGGTTTTTCCATCGGAATCGGCCACACCCGCTGGGCAACACACGGAAAACCTACCGAACTCAATGCCCATCCGCACATCGGTGAAAGTTCGTATGTCGTGCATAACGGTATCATCGAAAACTATCAAGAACTCAAGAAGCGGCTTCTTGGCGAAGGTGCTGTCTTTATATCACAAACCGATACTGAAGTCATCGTACATCTGTTCGAATCACACCTTAAACACCTAAAAGACCCGTTAAAAGCCTTCCGAGCTACTCTAGATGAGCTTCAAGGCGCCTATGCTATCTTGCTTATCACCAAATCAGCTCCGGGGACTATCTTCTTTGCCAAGCACGGTTCTCCGATGCTTATCGGCCTTGCGGGTGATGAAAAACATTTTGCTTCATCAGACACACCGCTTATCGGCCTATGCAGTGATGTCATCTATTTGCACGATGGTGAAAACGGTTATTTGAGGTCGGATGCCATCGAAGTCTTTAACGAAAAATACGAGAAGATAGACCCTGTTTTAAAATCCCTTCCAAGTTCTAAACTTTCTGCGCAAAAAGAGGGATACCGTTTCTTCATGGAAAAAGAGATCTATGAGCAGTCCCAAGTCATTGGTGACACGCTGATGGGACGTTTGGGCGAGAAAAGTATCAATTTTGAAGAGCTTGATGAAAGTCTGTTTGAAGGGATCAATGAGATCAAACTCTGTGCCTGCGGTACTTCGTACCATTCTGCCCTGGCTGCTTCCTACCTTTTTGAACGCTATTCAAAGATACGCTGTTCGGTCGAGATCGCTTCTGAATTCCGTTACAAAGAGCCGCTGCTGTGTCAAGACACGCTCTTTGTCGTCATCTCTCAAAGCGGTGAGACTGCCGACACACTAGAGACATTGAAGATGGCCAAAGCCGCAGGCCTTAAATCTCTAGTCATCTGTAATGTAGACAACTCTTCTATGGTCCGCGAAGCCGATGCATCCATCCTTACCCGCGCAGGAATAGAAAAAGGTGTTGCTTCGACCAAGGCCTTTGCAACACAGATGGTCGTGTTTTGGATGCTCTCGCTTTATCTGGCCAAGCTTCGTTCTGCCTTGAGCAGTGCTGAAATAGCCCAACATATCACTCTTCTTAGAGAAGTGCCTGCTACCGTTGTCGTGACAGATGATCTGCATGAAAAGATCCGCCGTCTCTCCAAACGTTATCTACATGGTCACGGCTTCTTTTTTATCGGAAGAGATGTCTTCTATCCGCTTGCCCTTGAAGGTGCACTTAAACTCAAAGAGATCTCTTATCTGCATGCAGAGGGCTATCCTTCAGGAGAGATGAAACACGGACCGATCGCACTTGCCGATCCTGAACTTTTCACCATCGCATTGATGCCTATGAACCTTCTCTATGAAAAGACAAAATCCAATGTTGAAGAGCTCTCTGCACGGGACAGTACTATCTGTGCGATATCTCCGGTCGAGTTTGACAAGGCCGATGACTTTATCAAGACCGCAGAACGTTCACACTACATGCACGAGTTCTTTGAGATGATGGTCGTACTTCAGATCCTTTCACTGGAGATATCCATACGTCTTGGCAATGATGTTGATATGCCGCGTAACCTCGCAAAGTCTGTTACTGTGGAGTAATCAACAAACCGTCTTCTTTAAATGATAGATCATCCTAGCCTAGCATAAAATGATTTCTTTAGTGAGTTCTGCTTTACTCGCTAATGTCCATCACCAACACATAAAATTCATCAATTAAAGCGCTTTGTCACAAAAGCTATATCTATCCTTTAATCTTAAGCTTATAAAAATAAATTAATCTTTCTATTGATATACTGTATAAACAATACTTATACTATCACAAAGTTATGATATGAAAACAAATAACAAAATTCTTCTAATCGTTGCACTGATGCTTATTGGTCTCGCAACAGCCACCATAATCAATGTTGCTATCAACTTTAGGGATTATGCCTATAATAATGCCATTGAAAAGTCTAAGATGACAGCTGAGATTGTCCGCGATGGTCTTACTGCACACATGGTCAACGGCATGATGGAGAAAAGGGAGTTTTTCCTACGTAATATTGCCGCATCCAAAGATGTCGAAAACTTATGGATAGTCCGTTCAGACAACGCTATAGCACAGTATGGCAAAGGCCTTCAAAATGAAATAACAAGAGATGAAATTGATGAAAAGGTATTAGAAGAAGGCAAAACCGTACGCAAGATCATTGAAAACTCAGAACAAGCTATATTACGTGTCAGTATCCCTTATATCGCTACAGCTTATGGCAGCCCGAACTGTCTCTCATGCCATGACGCTCAAGAAGGTGAAGTATTGGGTGCCATCAGTATGGAGTTTAATATTGAAGATATTCGTGAAACAGGTACACTTACTATTATCAAGATCTTCGGAATCAACCTCATTTTCTTAGTCATTGCTCTATTTGCGACAAATCATTACTTCAAACCCTATATGCATCTGTTTAATAATCTTAGAGAAGGGACCAGAAAAGCCTATCTGGGTGATTTTACCCACCGCTTCAGTACAAAACTCACAGGTGAAGGCAAAGAAGTCGCTGATCAGATGAACAACCTGTTTGAGAAGATGCAAGATGCTTTTGGAAATATAAAAGATCAGCTTCACACTTTTGTCGCACGCAGCAATATATCTTCGTCAGATCCTTTGCATGAGGCAAGCAGTATAATCCATGAACTCTCCGATATCTATAAGTTTAAAAAGACGATTGAGTTGGACAAAGACAAATACGCTATCTTTGAGCGTATATACAATATGCTTGAATGGAAGTTTGGCCTTAAACACTTTGCCATGTACGAAGTCAACCATGCACGCAACGAAAGAAATCTTCTGTATATCACCGAAGGAGAGAGTTTTTGTGCACATCAAGCGGATATAAATGCAAATGAGTGCCGTGCATACAGGACGTCAACTGATATCATCTCAAGTGATTTTCCAGAGCTCTGTTCATCATGCACAAAAAACGGAGAACTCGAATATATCTGCCTGCCTTTTACTATCAATAATGATTACTCACTCATCTTGTCTATCTCTGCAAAAGACAAAGAGCAGGTTGATCATATCAGTGACAAGATAACGAGTATGAAAAACTACTATGAAGCTGCAAAACCGGTTATCGAGAGCAAGATACTCATGGATATCCTCCGTGACTCATCATTGAGAGATGGACTGACAGGACTGTACAACCGACGTTTTTTAGAAGAATATATTGAGCAGGAACAGGCACAGATCCAAAGAGACAATAGCAACTATGACATCATGATGATCGATATCGATTATTTTAAGCTTGTCAATGATAATTATGGCCACGATGTAGGTGACACTGTCATCAAAGCCTTAAGCGAGATCCTTAAACAATCTATACGCGAATCAGATATGGCAATACGATACGGCGGAGAAGAATTCCTTGTTCTGCTTCGACGTACATCTTCGGAAGCAACGATGAAGATCGCATCGAGTATACACACAAGCTTCAAAGCCAAAAAGTTCACTGTTGGGCAAGAGAGTATACAAAAGACTTTAAGTATTGGGATCGCAAGACTTCCTCAGGATGCAGACTCAATGTGGAAAGTCATAAAATATGCCGATACAGCCCTCTATTCAGCTAAGAATACAGGACGAAACAAGATCGTAGAATTTACCGCAGATATGTTTGAAGGCTACTAAGAGATCTTTCTCTCCTGCCTCTTAGTCATTTAGCTATTACTCCCATCAAATTCTGTTTCAATACAGCATGCAGGAAATATTTCAAGAATAGTTATATAAGATGATTTAAAGAAGGAAAGGTTTAGAAGAAAAGAACCCTCAAAGGAGAGTTCTTAGAAAAAGTGCTTAGTGGCAACCACACCCTGTACCGCATGAACCGCTAGATTGAGCCGGAGCTGCTTTTGGAGCTGCAGCAGCTGCACCACCGGTAGAACAAGCAGAGACACCTGGAGGTGTATTCGGTTGAACAGCCGCGTTATCTACACCGCCAGCTTCATTGATCTTTTCGATCTCAGCCCATAGTGCTTCAGCAGCACCCATGAAACGCTTAGCCGTCTCAGAATCAGGTTTAGCAAAAGTAACCGGTTTACCTTCATCTCCACCTGCACGAACAGCCGGCTCGATAGGGATTTGTGCAATGATCTTCGTATCAAACTCTTTTGCCATCGGTTCCGTTGTACCTTTACCAAAGATATCGTACTCAACACCCGTATCCGGAGCGATGAAACCTGACATGTTCTCAACGATACCTGCAATTGGGATATGCAGTTTTTTGAACATATCAAGTGAACGGCGTGAATCATCAAGAGATACCATTTGAGGTGTTGTAACCGTAATTCCGGCAGTTACAGGAACTGCTTGGGCAAGTGATAGCTGAGCATCACCTGTTCCCGGTGGCATATCGATGATCAGACAGTCTAATTCCGACCATAGAATATCTCTTAAGAACTGCTCGATAGCTTTCATGATCATAGCACCACGCCAGATCAAAGCTGAGCCTTCGTCCATCAATGAACCCATAGACATCATCTCTACGCCATAAGCTTTAAGTGGAATGACTTTTTGGCCTTCGATCTCCGGTTTGACACCTTCAAGACCCATCATACGAGGGATATTAGGACCATAGATATCTGCATCCAAAAGACCGACTTTTTTACCTTGCATAGCAAGTGCAATAGCAAGGTTAACAGAAGTCGTAGATTTACCGACTCCACCCTTGCCTGAAGACACCATCACAAAGTTTTTGACATGCGGTGCGATATTTCTGCCCTTTGAAGAGCTTTCTCTTGGCATTTTAGGCGCATTGATGTTGATAGCAACATCTGAAGCCCCTGCTGTCTTCAGTTCTTTTGTCGCTTCATCAACGATCTGCTGTGCGACTTCCGGAGCTGATGATGTAACTTCAACCTCGACGGCTACTTTTGTACCGTCGATTTGAATGTTTTTTACAAAACCGAAAGCTACGATATCCTTCGAAAAACCAGGATAAGTAACTTTTGATAATGCATCTTTTACAATATTTTCAGTCATATTATATTTCCTTTTTTTTAATTTCTAAACATCTGCGAACTGAAGCTCGAAAATGGCAGCTAATGAAACGTTATACAGCTAAATTAAACTCTTTTTTTGCATTCGCTGCTGCTTCGTCTGCGATCTTCTGAATACCTTCAGGATTACTCATGATCTCTTGAGTGATCTTGTATGAACAGAACTTCGGTCCACACATTGAACAGAACTCTGCTTCTTTAAAGACGTCCTGAGGAAGTGTCTCATCGTGATATTCACGGGCACGTTCGCTGTCCAGAGACAGTTCAAACTGTTTTTCCCAGTCAAACGCATAACGTGCATCAGACATCTCGTCATCAATATCACGTGCGCCTGTGCGGCCGCGTGCGATGTCTGCTGCGTGAGCAGCGATCTTGTATGCGATGATACCGTTACGGACATCTTCTGCATTTGGAAGACCAAGGTGCTCTTTTGGTGTTACGTAACACAACATAGATGCTCCGTGCCATCCGCCGACAGCAGCACCGATAGCAGAAGAGATATGATCATATCCTGCCGCGATATCTGTGACCAATGGCCCAAGGATATAGAATGGTGCTTCATGACAAAGCTCTCTTTGGATCTTCATATTACGTTCGATCTGGTTCAATGGAACGTGTCCCGGACCTTCGATCATGACCTGAACATCTTTTTCCCAAGCTCTCAGCGTCAATTCGCCAAGGACTTTAAGTTCGCCAAGCTGAGCATCATCAGACGCATCTGCCAAACAACCCGGACGAAGAGAATCTCCAAGAGAAAGAGATACATCGTACTTTGCACAGATATCAAGGATATCGTCAAAAGCAGTATAGAAAGGGTTCTCTTTGTGATAGTGCATCATCCATGCCGCCATTAAAGAACCGCCGCGGGATACGATACCCATCTTGCGCTTAGCCACCTTAGGCATAGTCTCTAGCAAGAAACCTGCGTGTATAGTAAAGTAAGAGAC
>JBFEYG010000021.1:0-16237 GCA_041562275.1 Sulfurimonadaceae bacterium
GACCTGTTTATAGATCTTGCACTCTTTCTCGTCCACCTTGTCAAGCGCGTGCCACTTGAGATACTTCATCTGCTCTTCATACGAGAGGTTCAGTCCATACTGGGCGTTGATATAGAGATATACACGGGCGATATTGCCCTTAAAGTGCAAAGGCGGTTCTTTAAACTTTGTCAAACTCTCCTCGGTTATAGGCATGATGTTAAGGATATCACTGTCAAAAGCTTTGTAAAGAGGATCGCTTTTACGGCAGCAAAGTGAACCTCCGTACGGTTTCCCGAAATAGTTGATACAGGTCTTCTCCTGTGCGCACTTGCGGGTCTTGAGCATACGCTCCTCGCTGACAATACGAACAAAGACGACAGAACGGCTCGGATCATCCTTGACATAGTTTTTGTCCATGCAGGTCGTCGGATCATATGCGTAGAGCTCATTAGTATAGGCAGTACGGGTGTAGTCGAAATCGATCTGCTTGTAGATCTTAGATGCATGCGAAAAAGTCTTAGGCTGAGGATAGCCCTTGGCCATCAAGGCACCGCTCAAGACAGCGATAAAAAAAATGTGTCGTGAAATATTGATCAAATCAGACCTTCCTGTAAATATAATATCTTACCGTCTAAGTGTATAATATTATGCATTAAGAGACAAGGACTTTGTGCTCTTAAGCTGTGAAGGAGAGGGAAGGTTTAAGGCAACAAGGGCTAGGAAACGATTCTCAAGGCCTCGTACGCCTCCTGAAGAAGCTGAAATTTCTGCGTATAACGGTCGACTGTAGCTGAGCTTTCACAGTGCACCTTGTCAGGATGATAGACTTTGACCAGTTTCTTATAGCTTCGTTTGAGCGCGTCCTGACTGGAACCGACTGGACATTCAAGCACCGTATAATAATGCAACATCTCATCGATCTCATCATCAGTATGGTCTTCATACTCGAACTGCCCAAACTCTGCATAGAGGTTTCGCATAAAATAGGCATCATAACTGTAACGGATCTGATAATGAAGGATATGGCGTTTGTTCAACGCCCTTTCAAGACGGGCTTTCGCTTTGTCGTCCGGAAGCTCCAAGAAAAGGTTCATAAGGCCCTCCTGAACGACATAGATATCGAGCTGGGACTTCAGGTACGACATCACCCAGCGATTTGGACGATCGAGCTTGATCTGAACTTCACACGAGCTTCTCGCCTGCAGACGCACTTCCATGACTTCAGGCTGCTCTTTTTCCTGCAGTTCTATCTTGACAGGATACTTGATATAGCGCATCACAGCACGAAAATAAAAGTCATTGTCCGTCTCAAGGTCCTGGGTATAGTGCAGACACAAAGATTCTATAAACTCTTCTTTGATCTTTAAAAGGTTGGCGTTAAAAAAGACCAAAACAGACTTAGGCAGGAACAGCATATCTTGAGAGTGACTGTTTAAAAACTCATCCATCCATGCAGACTTGAGAATATCAAAGCCTGTGCGAACGACTATCATATTGTTTTGCAATACAATTTCCATATTCTCTCCTTATTGGCTCTAAAAAAGCAAATAAGGTTCCATCTTTGAATCTACCCTTATTTCTGGGTCAAGACTCCGTAGCATTCGGGTCTTCTGTCTCTAAGCAGGCCCCAGTACTCTTTTTGTTTTTTATTGGCTTCGAGGTCATATTCTGCGTAGATGATCTCTTCTTTATCACGCGAAGCCTCGGCGATCTTGGCCCCCGTATAGTCGGTCATAAACGATGACCCATAGAAGGTCAGCGAACAACTCTCCCCTTCTTCCACGCCGATGCGATTCGCTGCTATAACAGGCGTCGTATTGGCCGCGGCATGCCCCATCTGAACACGCTGCCAATGCTCTTTTGAATCCACGCCTATCTCCGGCTCCGACCCGATGGCTGTCGGGTAAAAGATAAGCTCTGCACCCATCAGAGTCAAAGAGCGCGCGGTCTCGGGAAACCACTGATCCCAGCATATCCCGGAACCGATCGTCCCGTACGCTGTCTTCCAGACCTTGAAACCTGTATCTCCCGGTTTAAAGTAAAACTTCTCTTCATATCCCGGTCCATCAGGGATATGTGTCTTTCGATAGTTTTCAAGTATCTTTCCGTCACTGTCGATCACGACAAGGGAGTTAAAAAACTCCTCATCCGCTTTTTCAAAATAACTCACCAGAAGTACGACATTCAGCTCTTTGGCCAAAGTGCTGAACTGTCCCAACAAAGCATTGCCTTCTCTCGGCTTTGCCCAGTCAAAATAAGATGCATCCATGTCTTTACAGAAATACAGACCTTCAAACAGCTCCGGAAGCAGTATCATCTTTGCTCCGCCTGCCGCAGCTTCGCGTACAAGTACTTCCGCTCGTGAACGGTTCGCTTCCTTATCCTTACCCATCTTCATTTGAACCGCAGCGACCTTTAACATCTTACATCCTGTTTTTTTATGAAATTATAGCAGACTTCACCCCGCCCAAAAGTAATCATATGATTAGCAAAATCCGAAGACCGGCCATGATGAATCACAAACAGACCATCATCATATCCCCTCACTGTGCCTGAGAAGACTGACATAATTTGCACGCTCCAAAGCCGCAGGGTTGGGGGATTTCCTATAGCTTATGGAGCCGCGCATCTGATCAAAGGAATCATACTCTTTATCGATCATCCACGCTTCTGCCTCTTTGAGCATCACACTCACATACTCAAGGCCTTTTTCATACAGCACCGAAGCAACGCCGACACTGCTCGCACCGGCCATTACTGCTTTGATGATATCCGTACCGCAGGAGACCCCGCCACTGACACTCAGCTGCAGATCGCTTTGTCCATAGTTTATCGCGACTGCACGCAAGGCTTTGGCAAGATCCACACTGCTGCTCTTATAGAGTCTGCTCTGCCACTGCAAATCTTCAAGGTCGATATCGGGCTGATAGAACCGATTAAACAAGACTGCTGCCGATGCGCCGTTTGTATGTACAGAGCGTAAAAAATTAGGCAAGGCAGTAAAGTCTGGGGAGAGTTTGACCGCGAGGCTCAATCCTGTCGCGGCTTTGACCTGGCTGATGGCCTCCAGATAGTGTTTTTCAATGACCAGAGGATCCGCATCTGCGTTATTAACGGGATAGTACAGGTTCAGTTCCAAGGCATCCGCACCCGATTCTTCCAGGAGTTTCGCATACTTTACCCAGCCGCCGCTGCTGACCCCGTTCAGGCTTGCGACGACGGGAATATCAAGGGCTGACTTCAGATTTTCAAGCTGTCTAAGGTAGTTATCACTCTCGTAGTTCTCAAAGTCATTATTGGGAAAAAAGTCCAGTGCTTCGGCAAAAGAGTCTTTTCCGTGAAAGAGCATATGATCGACTTCCTGCAGTTCATGATTAATCTCCTCTTCAAAAAGGGAGTGCATCACGACAGCCGCAATCCCATGGTCTTCCAGTTGCCGGCATTGGTCCGTATGCGAACTTACCGGTGAGGCTGAAGCAATCAGCGGATTTTTAAGCCGTAGTCCCAAATACTCTATCTCCGTCTTCATACCTCATCCTTTTTCAGTGTCAAGTTACCGCTCTCATGCAGATCGCTGTAGCGGATCCAATCGCGCTGTGCTTTTCGTCCCGCTTCACTGAGAAACTCATCTGCGCGTTCTTTGTTCATCTTCAGCACCATTTTGAAACGTGTCTCATTATACATATACTCCTTGACCGGTATGCTCGGCGCTTTATAATCAAGAGAAAACGGGTTCTCCTCTGTGTCGACTTTGTCCGGGTTGTAGCGCATCAAAGGCCACAAGCCGCTCTGTACCGCCAGTTTCTGCTGATTCATACCATAGCGCAAGTCATAACCGTGAGCGACACAGTGCGAATAGGCAATGATCAATGAGACACCCTCGTAGGCCTCTGCTTCGACAATAGCCTTTAGGGTCTGTGCATCGTTCGCACCCATAGCCACGCGGGCGACGTAAACATCGCTGTAATTCAGCGCATGAAGGGCAAGGTCTTTGGCATCCGTTATCTTGCCCCCTGCTGCGAATTTGGCCACAGCACCGATCGGTGTCGCTTTTGATCTTTGGCCTCCGGTATTCGAGTAGACCTGCGTGTCAAGTACGATGATGTTGATGTTCTTGCCTGATGCCAGAACATGATCAAGTCCACCGTATCCGATATCATAAGCCCAGCCGTCTCCTCCGATACTCCAGACCGATTTGCGGATCAGGTATTTGCTGACCCCTTTGAGCAGCGTCGCATTATCACCCTCTATTGACTCAAGCTTTTCATTGAGAAGTTTCACATTTTTGCGCTGCTCGGCAAGAGAAGCCTCATCACTCTGTCCATTTTCAAGCAGAGCATCGACCAGACCGCTTCCCAGGTCATCCCTGAGCTTCTCGAGCAGCTCTTTGGCAAAGGCGCTCTGACGGTCGACCGAAGCGCGCATACCCAGTCCGAACTCCGCATTGTCTTCAAAAAGAGAGTTGGACCATGCCGTACCCTGGCCTTCGCTGTTCTTTCTCCACGGCGTGGTCGGCAGGTTTCCCCCGTAGATGGAGGAGCATCCCGTCGCATTGGCGACGATCATACGATCGCCGAAAAGCTGCGAAAGAAGTTTGATATACGGTGTCTCTCCGCATCCGGGACAGGCCCCCGAGAACTCAAACAGAGGCTGAAGCAGCTGTGCTTCTTTTACCTTTGTCCGGTCTACCTTTGTACGGTCAAATTCAGGTAAGCTTACAAAATAATCCCAGTTCGCTATGGCCTCTTCGCGTGTCGGTTCGATAGCTTCCATGTTGATCGCTTTTCGCGAGAGGTCACTTTTATCCTTCGCCGGACACATCTCTACACAGAGTGTACAGCCTGTACAGTCCTCTACTGAGACCTTGATACTGAACTGTGCATCTTCACCAAAATGTTTGTTTTTTGAAGGAACAAAAGAAAAGGCTTGCGGAGCATTCGACAGAAGATCCTTATCCACTACTTTGGCACGGATGACCGCATGGGGACAGACCTCCATACATTTTCCGCATTGAATACAGACATCCGGGTCCCACACAGGCGCTTCAAGGGAGATGTCGCGTTTTTCGTATTGTGTCGTACCCAAAGGCCAGGTCCCGTCATCAGGAATCAGACTTACAGGGATCTCATCCCCTTCAAAGGCTTCGATCTTTGCTGTGACATTTTCCAAGAAGGCGTCTACGGTATCGAGTTTTAATACAGGCAATAGATCAGGCCCGATAGCGGCTTTGTCCGCGATATCGATCTGTTCTAGACTTGCAATCGCCTTGTCGACACCGCAATAGTTCATACGTACTATCATCTCGCCTTTAGACCCATAGGTCTTCTCAATAGTCCCCTTGATCTTGCTAATAGCCTCTTCAATGGCAATGACTTCGGAGATCTTGAAAAAACAGGTCTGCATTATCGTGTTGATACGCTTGCCCAGCCCGCACTCCTTGGCGACATCATAGGCATTGATACAGTAGAGTCTGAGCTTTTTATCGATGATATGCTTCTGTGCGATCCTAGGTAGCCGCTGCCAAACCTCATCTGCAGGATAAGGCGCATTAAGCAGAATATCCGCACCCTCGTTTGCGTGTTTAAGCAGATCATATTTCAGCATAAAGACAAACTGATGCACGCCTATGAAGTCCGCTTTTTCGATAAGGTAGGTCGAACCGATCGGCTTGCTGGAGAAACGCAGATGTGAAGTCGTCATCGAACCTGATTTTTTGGAGTCATACACAAAGTACCCCTGAACATGTCCGCCTTCATCCTCGCCGATGATCTTGATCGTGTTTTTGTTCGCACCTACGGTCCCATCACTTCCCAATCCGTAAAAAAGTGCCTGCGTGGTTTTCGGTTCGCTAACCGTGAAATCTGCCGATCCAAGGGAAGTCATAGTCACATCATCCCTGATGCCTACTGTAAAATGATTCTTGCTTTTTGTCTTTTTAAGCTCATCATAGACGCTCTTGACCATAGCCGGCGTGAACTCTTTTGAGGAGAGACCGTAGCGTCCGCCTATTATCTTTGGCAAAGCAGATAGAGCCCCTTCGTTGAGACCTTCGACAAAGGCATTGACGACATCCTTATATAGCGGTTCGCCATTGGCCCCTGGCTCCTTTGTACGGTCGAGTACGGCTATAGATCTCACACTCTTCGGAACAGTCTCTAACAAGGTCTTGATGTCAAAAGGCCGGTACATCCGTACGACGATCACCCCGACTTCATACTCACTGTTTAAGTTGTCTATCGTCTCTTTAACCGTCTTGGCGGCCGAGGCAATGATGACGATGAGTTCTTTGGGATTCTCACATCCGTAATATTCATAAAGATGATATTGCCGACCTGTCAATCCCGCAAAAATATCCATCTGAGTCTGAAGGATCTCTCCAAATGCGTCATAATACTTGTTGACCGTTTCGCGTCCCTGGAAATAGACATCCGGATTTTGGCTCGTCCCGCGGATAACAGGATGCTGCGGATCTAGGGAACGGGCTTTATGCGCATTGAGCATCTCAGGCGTGATCATTGCTTTCATGATCTCTTCACTTATGACTTCCACATCCATCAACTCATGCGAGGTACGAAAACCGTCAAAAAAATGCATCACGGGAAGACGGGCGTGCAAAGTAGTAGCTTGGGTGATCAGAGCAAGGTCATGTGCTTCCTGGGCATCGCAGGATGCCACCATAGTAAACCCTGTAGGACGGCACTGCATAACATCGGAATGATCACCAAAGATAGAGAGCCCTTGGGCTGCAAGTGAACGTGCTGCGACATGAAAGACCGTCGGTGTCAGTTCGCCTGCGATCTTATACATGTTGGGTATCATCAGCAGAAGACCTTGCGACGCAGTAAAAGTAGTCGTCAGCGAACCTGTCTGCAGGGAACCGTGTACAGCACCGCTCGCACCCCCTTCACTTTGCATCTCAATGACATCGGGGACCGTACCGAAGATATTGGCTTCCCCTTTTGCGGAGTATTCATCCGAATGTTCTCCCATTGGTGAAGAAGGCGTAATTGGATATATTGCGATTACCTCATTTGTCTTATGGGCAACGCGCGCCACAGCTTCGTTTGCATCCATAACTATCCGGCTCATTTTCTATCCTTTAACGATTAGAATCAGGTCATCAATCGATAATTCTTCACTTTAGTCTATTGATACCCGATGTGCTTATTTCTGTAAATAAAACAATGCATCTTATGCTTAATAATATACTACTTATATCTTAAGTAAGAATTTAAAATCTGTAAAAGAATACTTACGGTTACAATATGAAAACAGATGGAGATATAAAGAAAATACGGAGTGCAAAGGTGGTGTCAGCGGTGGGATTCTAACCCACGGCCTTCCGATTAGGAATCAGATGCTCTATACAGCTGAGCTACGCCGACGTTGTAAAACAAGAATGGTATTTTAACCAATAAACATTAGTTTTACACAACAAGGAGTATAATGTAGGTATGAAAAAATACATATTAATCCTTTTACTATTTGTCACTTCTATGTCCGCACAATCCATAAAGGCGGGTTATGATGTCAGTTTTGGCATTATCGGAGAGATAGGAAAGGCTGAGATCAGCTATATTCATGATGAAGAAAGTTATCTTATCTATGTGCATGCATGGACGACAGGGATGAGTGCTATTCTTTCTCAAAACCGTGAAGAGAGTTATATCTCACAAGGCAGGATAATTGACGGTATCTTACGTCCGGATACCTTTGTAAAACACCGAAAAAATGACAGGTTGGTGCGTGACAGTGTCTATCTTTTTGACTATTCTGTAAAAAAGGTCTATGCTGATCATACCCAGACTCGTAATGTGCAATCGACCCGTTTTGATGTTCATACCATGAAAAATACAAAGGTCGAGACAGAAGCCTTCAGTCTGGACAGTGAGGTCTTCCGGTTTTTTACCGACAATGACCTTCTCTCGCTCTTTTTCAATACGCAGAAGATCCTTCCTACACTCAAATACGGTGAGTCAAAAAAGCTTGCTGCTATCGGCTCAAAAAGCCCGAACTGTGAGATTGACATCGAAGTCCCAGACGAAGAACTCCGCAACGAACTGCAGATGATCATGGCAGATACCAGTGGAAACCTCATCACCATCATTCTTCATCAGGATATTTTCCAAAGTGAACGGGGTGAACTGCATGTGAACTTTGACAGTGATGGGTTTGCCAAAGATGTCGTGCTCAAGGATGTCATCATGTTTGGAGACATCCGCGGCAAGCGTATCTATCAGGATGCTAGTACCTCTGACAACGTGGCTTTATCAGAATAATAGAGCTTATTTCAAGAGCAGTACATAGATGTAGGCGATAAGTTCATTTATTGTCGTGCGGACACCTTCACTCGATCTGTACCATTTCTCAGGATCATAATCCTCGGGAACAAGTGCGATAGAGCCTATCTCAAACTCCTCGCCAAAGGCCTTTTGAAAAAGCATCGAACTGCGTCTGCTGTGCGGTCCCAGACTTGCCAGATCCAATCTCTTCGTCTCCACCTTATTGACGTCAATCCATTTCTTCATTGCCAATGCCGAATGATAGGTACGTTCACGCTTCACATCAGGTGCGGCAACCGCGATGACATCATGTTCATCCATCCCCATTGCCACCAAAGTCGCTTTGGCCAGGTGGGCATAATCCCTGTACTCTTTCAGGTAGGACCCTGTTCCTAGCAGACCTCCTGTAGTATAAATCTTTTCATACCCTTCCTCTTGAAACTTCTTTATTCCCTCTTTCAAGGCATAGTCGGGAAGCCACCCCTCCAAGACCAGTATCTTCGCGTTTAGCGGTTCATGCTTGGACAAAAAAGTGTTTGATTGAAGCAGTAGGACAAAAGACAGCAGTACTCCTGCCGTCCATATAGCAAGCTTATAGCGAAGTTTTAGCTTCTTACAGAGCGTCACATCAAAAAAATACCGGTTTGATTCCATTTATGTTTACCTTCATCAGTCATAGCGTTATTGTATACCTATAAAAAATTTTTAGCAAATAAAACACTGTTTTTCAAAATAGAGGCCAAATCCTCTTGACAAAAAAAGATATTTACCCTATAATTTCGCCCTCTTAAGCATATGTTTAAGTCTTTTGTTGGGGTGTCGCCAAGCGGTAAGGCCTCGGTTTTTGGTACCGATATTCGGGGGTTCGAATCCCTCCACCCCATCCACCTCAATGTCGCGGAATAGAGCAGTTCGGTAGCTCGTCGGGCTCATAACCCGAAGGTCATAGGTTCAAATCCTATTTCCGCAACCAATCAACAACTCTTTATACTAACCACCAATACAACTTAAAATAAAATCTTTTCCTAATATCAACCTGACTCTAAAAATGTCAATAATTGCTCAATGTCAAAGGTAGCCCCAATGTTGCAGCAACAGCATGCAATATCTCCATATCAAAATGCGAGATATTATCATCTTCACTGAGACATATGATCACCATTTGAAGTACTTTTTTTCTGATTGGCGGCTTGGCTTGTTCAATCACAGTGATTGCCTGCTCTAAGGCATTATAATCGACTCTATCAAAGAGAATAAAGTTTAGTGCTGTAGCATCTACCGCTTTTTTTGCTGCATCAAATGCAACTTTAGCTTTTTCATCATCAAGTGTCTGAGTGCGTGCAACTAGAGATATAAGTATCTGTACTTCTTCTTGGATCGCCCCAATATGGTTATAGATCTCCTTTTTGGGCCTGCTCAGTCCAAATGAGATATCAAGCGGATGAAGTACAAGATGTTTGAGGTTCCATTCAAAAAATGAGATCTCCTCATCACTGTCGATAAAACCCATGACATAGGCTCTGAATTGCCTGTACTGTTGCAGCGACATCATCTTGAGTGAAGGGATACTTAGCTGCATCAGCCTTAAACGGTCGCTTCGAGAGAGAGGCTGAAGCAACCCAAAAGCCTGTTTAGTCTGTTCTATCAGTCTAACCGAACTTTTCTCAAGTAATATTAGCTGTTTGTCACGTATCTCAGTTGCATGGCTACATAACAAGGCAAAGATAATGGACTGTGCACTGAAGGGGTTTAGTGTCATCTCGTGGAGTATAGTGGGCAAGGTACTCAGCACAGAAGCAGCTTCTTTGATCTGGATCTCAGAAGGCTGACCGATATGATTTATACTTTCTATTGCGACAGCTGTTGCCACTGTTTCAGTCATCTTCTTCTTTTGTTCTTTTCCATCATAATGTTTGGACCGTCTTTTTACTGTTTTAACAGGAGTGATAAACTGACCGTTCCACCGGGGCTCAATTCGAAGAATACGCTTTTCCAGTGGCGGGTGTGTAGAGAACAGGTTGTCCCAGAAGTCTTTGATCCCGTCACAGAAATAGAGATGACTGTAGGTACTCGCTGATGTTGCTTTGATAACGGAACCGTTAGTATGCCCGCCAATTTTTTTAAGGGCATTGGCAATACCGTTGGGATAACGGGTGTACTGCACGGCAGAGGCATCTGCCAGGTACTCCCGCTGTTTGCTGATCAAAGCTTTGATCCATTCACCCACCGTCGTACCTACTGCGCCGATCACAGAAAAACCAATGCCTATGAGGATGATGGCACCAACCGCATCGCCCCCTTTTTTATTATCGCTTCCTTTGTTGTGTCGGACCTTTACATTATCCAAAGCATTAAGGATCCCGCGTCCGATAAGTCCGATGAGTAAAATACCATGTAGCAATCCGGTGATATGAAGATTTAACCGCATATCCCCATTGAAGATATGACTGAACTCATGAGCGATCACACCCTGCAGCTCCTCCCGGTCAAGCAGTTCAATCGAGCCTTTGGTGATCCCTATAACCGCATCATCATAGGTTAACCCTGCAGCGAAGGCGTTAATGCTGCTTTCGTCAAGGATATATATCGGAGGTGATGGAATACCTGAAGCAATCGCCATCTCATCAACCACATTAAGTAATACCCGTTCCTGCTCATTAGATGTGTTCAGTGGCAAGAGTCTGCCGCCGAGCGCTTCAGCGACAACATGTCCACCCGAAGAGAGCTGATTCAGTTTATAATAGCTTCCAATCGTCACAATCGCGAGAACGACTCCAGATACCTTATAGAAGTTGTCCCATTCAAAAATACGGACTAATCCCGCTACCGAGAGAATAAGTTCACCTGTATTAAAATAGGCCAGCACGATCAATAAGAAGATATTGGTTACCAATACAATACCGGCGATGCCAAACAGAAAAAGCATATTTAATACAAATGTGTTCTGCCTCGCCTTGGCTTGAGCCTCAAAAAAATTCATCTATCTTCTAAAATGTAAATTTCGGGGCATCTTGGATTTCAGCCGAATCATCAAACTCAAGCAGAGCTGCATCATCAGGATGGCCAAAGGCCGTGCTAAAAAGTGTCTGCGGAAAAGATTGACGGTAGGTGTTATAGGACATCACCGAATCATTGTAAAACTGTCTTGAGAAAGCCACTTTGTTTTCGGTCGTAGCGATCTCTTCATGCAGTTTGATCATATTCTCATTGGCTTTAAGATCGGGATAGTCCTCCATAACAAAATTGAGTTTGCCTAAGGCTCCTACCAGACCTTGTTCAGCCTGTGCCAGACCTTGGATTGCCCCCGGGTCAGAAGGATTTCCACTAGCTTGTGCAAGACTTTCGGATGCAAGGTTACGGGCAGCTATGACTGCTTCAAGGGTTTCACTCTCATGCTTGAGGTATCCTTTAGCCGTCTCGACTAATGAGGGGATCAGATCATAACGGCGCTTGAGCTGCACTTCGATCTGTGCGAAACCATTGAGATAACGGTTCTTAAGTGTAACGAGTTGATTGTAGATATTAATGACATACAGACCCAAGACGACAATGATAACGGCGATGATAATGGTGGACATAAAGCAACTCCTGCAGTAAATTGGATAAATTATAGTAGATTTATGATTAAACAACATAAGCTATATAAATTATTTGAATATCTGGTCTCTTCTGGCAATACCACACTCTTGTCAGATCTATTCATGACCTTATTGTTCTATCAGACTCACGTCAGCATCAGAACGAACACGCAAGAAAACAGGGTATTTTGGATTGCCAAGATGGGTCAGCCCATAGTATTTGAAGCTCACTATCGTACCTATCTCAAAAGATCTTTTTCTCTGCTCGCTTGTAAAGCCTGAACCGATCTTGATGATCTTTCCTTGATAGTCACATTTTACAGCTCCCAACTGACCGCTAAACTTTCCTTTTCCTTCTAGGACAGCAATTACGATGCACTCCGCATCCGTAAAAGGCTTATATTTCAATGCACTTGAAGTTCGTCCTGTATAATAGGCTTCATTCGGGTCACGTAGCACAATGCCTTCACCTCCGCGTGCTATCACCTTTTCAAAGAATGACCGGACATCTTCTTCATCCCTTACTATTATCTGATTAAGGATGTGCAGCTTTTCTGCGGTATGAAGATGCATATACGCTTCAAGTACATTCAGCCTTTGCAGCAGCCCTCCTTTTTGATGCGGTACTTCAAAGATGTTATAGCTAAGCGCTTCCCATTGCTCTTTTTTCTCCTTTGAGTTGACGATTGAGACGATATGTTCAAACTCACCCCGTTTGCTCCATAGCTCGCCGTCAAGTGCAAAAGGAGGAAATCCCTGAATAAATGATCTTGGAGCATTAAAAATCCTACCGCTTCGACTTATAAGATGTTTTCCATCCCAATATGCACGTACACCGTCAAGCTTCTCGCTCATGACCCACCCCCTTACGTTCAGATCATCACGATAGATCTTAAGTGAAAATAGCTTAGGTGCCTGCGCATAGACAAATGCACATAAAATGACAGTCAAAAATAAATACCTCATATTTCAACCTTTAGCCATATTCTTTAATTCAAAAATCATAAAATCCGTTTAATTTACTGACTGATTTTCTATTAGTCAACAGATTAAACCGCTCTACTCAGTACTAAATATATCTGACATTATCAGAGGAGGTTACCCTCACCTGACATCAGACACTAAGGTCTTTTTTTATCGAATCAAACTTTTTCTGTCCGATACCTTTTACATTCATCAGCTCATCAACACTGTTAAACTTATGTTCCGTCCGGTATTTAACGATCTTCTTAGCAGTACTTTTACCAATCCCTTTGAGAGCACTTAACTCATCTGCACTGGCTGTATTTAGATTAACAGCAAAAAGCTGTACACTCATCAACAACACTATCACAAAAACAGCAAACTTTCGTACCATTATCATTCCTTTATTTTGAGAACATCTGCATATCAACTTGTGCTGATTTTCAGATCATCTCTGTTTATTTTGAAAGGTCAGTATATATGTCTGTTGATAAAAATAGGGTAGGAGAAGAAAATTATTGTTGAAAATTAAGTTTTTTTGTTATTTTTTAATAGAAGTTATGAAAAAACAATAAATTTTTGCCGTGCATACGTGTATATGAAGCGAAATAATTAGATTGTATACTTAAGACTTCTATTTATCTCAAAAAAATCATTTCTGTTAATTAAAAGTATTGGTTATTAAAGAAAAAGAGTTTTCGAGCCGAAGCCCGAAAGGGAGAAAGAATTAGCCGTTACGCTTTTTGATGATCTCTTCAGATACGTTCTTAGGAACTTCTTCATAGTGATCAAATTCCATAGAGTATGTCGCACGTCCCTGAGTTGCAGAACGAAGGTCAGTTGAGTAACCGAACATCTCAGAAAGTGGTACGAAGGCATCAACGATCTTGTTACCGGAACGGTCACCCATGTTGTTAACCTGACCACGACGACGGTTAAGGTCACCGATAACGTCACCCATGTAGTCTTCAGGTACTTCAACTTCAACTTTCATCAACGGCTCAAGGATAGCTGGAGATGCTTTTCTACAACCCTCTTTGAATCCCATAGATGCAGCCAATTTAAATGCCATCTCATTTGAATCGACATCATGGTATGAACCATCATAAAGTGTGACTTCAACGTCTTCAAGTGGATAACCTGCAAGAACACCGCCCTGCATAGCTTCCTGACAACCTTTTTCAACAGCTGGGATATATTCACGTGGAATCGCCCCACCCTTGATTTCATTGTTAAACACGTAACCTGTACCTGCAGCACCCGGCTTGATTTTCATATAAACATGTCCAAACTGACCACGTCCACCAGACTGCTTAGCGTATTTGTATTCTTGATCTACTTCAGCTTTGATCGTCTCACGGTAAGAAACCTGTGGAGCACCGACTTCAGCTTCAACGTTGAACTCACGTTTCATACGGTCAACAAGGATCTCTAGGTGAAGTTCACCCATACCTGAGATGATCGTCTGACCAGACTCTTCGTCAGTATTAACACGGAATGAAGGATCTTCCGCAGCAAGTTTACCAAGTGCGATACCCATTTTTTCCTGATCCGCTTTAGTCTTAGGCTCAACTGCAACAGAGATAACCGGCTCTGGGAAGTCCATTCTTTCAAGAACAACTTTAACATCACCATTACACAGTGTATCACCTGTAGTCGTTGTCTTAAGACCAACGACTGCACCGATCTCACCTGCATAGATCTCTTTGACTTCTTCACGCTTAATAGCGTGCATCTTCATGATACGGCCAACACGCTCTTTTTTATCTTTAGTAGAGTTATGAACAAATGAACCTGCTTCTAGCTTACCACGGTAAACACGGATAAATGTTAGTGTTCCAACGAATGGATCCGTCATGATCTTAAATGCTAATGATGCGAAATCACCATCATCAGTTGAAGGTACTTTGATTTCTTGAGTTTCATCATCCATCAATGTACCCATGATCGCAGGTGCTTCAACCGGAGACGGTAGATAAGCGACAACAGCGTCAAGTAGAGTCTGAACACCCTTGTTTTTAAATGCTGTACCCGGAAGCATCGGAACGATTGCCATTCCGATTGTAGCCGCTTTGATAGCCGCAACGATCTCTTCTTCAGAGATCTCTTCACCTTCTAGGAATTTTTCAGCAAACTCATCGTTACCTTCAACTTCAGCCAAAGACTCAAGCATTTTCTCACGGTATTCTGCAGCAATCTCTTCCATATCAGCAGGAATTGGCTCTTCATGGTAGTTAGAACCCATAGCAGCATCCGCATCCCATACGATAGCGATCATCTTGACAAGGTCAACAACACCCGCAAATTCAGCTTCATTACCGATTGGCAATTGAATAGGAACTGGGTTACCTTTAAGACGATCAACGATCTGTCTTTCTACTTCGTAAAAGTCTGCGCCTGTACGGTCCATCTTGTTAACGAAAACAATAGAAGGAACCTTGTAGCGGTTACGCTGACGCCATACTGTCTCAGATTGAGGCTGAACACCACCAACCGCACAGAATACAGATACTGCACCGTCAAGTACACGCATAGAACGCTCAACTTCAATCGTGAAGTCAACGTGTCCCGGAGTATCGATGATGTTGATCTGCTTACCAGCCCACTCACATGTAGTAGCAGCTGAAGTAATCGTAATACCACGTTCCTGCTCTTGTTCCATCCAGTCCATAGTCGCAGCACCGTCGTGAACTTCACCGATCTTGTGTTCAACACCCGTATAGAATAGAATACGTTCTGTTGTTGTTGTCTTACCTGCATCGATGTGTGCAGCAATACCGATGTTTCTTACATCATTAAGTTTATGAGATCTTGCCATAATTAAATGTCCTGTTTTTGTATTTGTTAAAAGAGAGAGCCGGAAATCGATAAATGGACTTCTGATACTTCTAGACTAAAATCTAGATGTTGTCAAATCCGCTTACCGCTTCCCGCTTTTCACTTTTTAAAGGGGTTGTCATACCATAGACAATGCTATGATACAACACTGTTATAACGTAGATATTACCAGCGGTAGTGAGCAAATGCTTTATTTGCTTCAGCCATACGGTATACATCTTCTTTTTTCTTGAATGCAGAACCTTTGTCTGTTGCTGCTTCCATTAACTCATTTGCTAGTCTTTCTGCCATAGTACGTTCATTACGACTACGAGCAGCATCAACCAACCAGCGGATAGCTAGTGAAAGTTGACGTACTGGGCGTACTTCTACTGGAACTTGGTAAGTAGCACCACCAACACGGCGAGACTTTACTTCGATTACTGGTTTGATGTTTTCGATCGCTTTGTCAAAAACTTCGATACCTTTTTCTTCGCCACGAGAGCTGATAAGGTCGATTGCACTGTAAAGAATTTTCTCTGCAGTTGATTTTTTTCCATCTAACATTACTTTGTTGATGAATTTCGTCAAGATTTTACTTCCATAAACTGGATC